>JBIKIA010000020.1:0-20638 GCA_044361885.1 Prosthecobacter sp.
CTATCCAAGGGTCTCAGCTGCGGGGACATACTGAATGTGTGTGTGAATGCGATTCATGTGGGGAGCACGGATGCGGATCCGGCGAAGTGGGAGATCACGCAGGGGATGCTGGAGAAGGAAATCGCCAAGGTGAAGAAGGCGAAGGCGGAGCACTCAGGGGAGAAGGGGAGGAACCGGAGGATGATTGGGTTTTGTGAAAGGTGATGTGAGCTCGTTTGCAGTCTCTTTCATCACGACGACTCGCGGATGCGTTCGGCGTAGTCATGGGCGTCGTGGTTGTCCGGCGCGGTGGGCATGGTGGTTCATCCAACGAACTGACTGCGCTTTTTCTGTGATGCGTGAGCCTACGCCACGATCTCCTTTAGCACTCCCGTGCTGTCGCCGTGGCGCTCGGCATTGACTCCGATGCCGTGGAGCATGGTGAGCCAGACGTTGCAGAGCGGGGTGTCTTTCGGCGCGACGATGTTCTGGCCGAGTTTGAGGCCAGCGCCGCGACCGGTGATGATCGTCGGGCAGTTCGAGAGTTCGTGGCCGGTGCGAATGTTGCTGCCGTAGGCGAGGGCGATGTTGTCGAAGAGGGTGCTGCCGTTGGGTTCCTTGGTGGCTTTGAGTTTGTCGAGGAATCCGGCGAACAGTTCGCTCTGGGCGATGTCGCGGCGCTGGGATGCGTCGAGCTTCTCGCCGAGCACGCCGTGGTAGTGGCTCATGTCGTGCGGATGCACTTTGATGTCCATGGCGGTGAGCAGTGTGGCCACGGGCTGGCGGAAGGTCATGACGCGCGTGCTGTCGGTCTGCATGGCGGCAATCATGATGTCGTAGATGAGCTTGATCTCCTCACGTCCGTCCACGCCGGGCTTCGGTTCGGAAATGGGGGCCTTCGGCTGCGGCACGCCCATCCATTGTTCATCTTTCGCGAGGCGCACTTCGATGTCGCGGATGCTTTGGAAGTATTCGTCGAGTTTCGAGTTGTCCTGTTTGGCGAGACCGCGTTGGAGCGATTTCGCGTTGTCGATCACTGCGTCCAACACGCTGCGCTTTTGCGCGAGCATGGCTTTCTGCTGCTCGATGGGCGTGGTGTCTTTGGCAAAGAGACGATGAAATGCTGCTACGGGACCGTTTTGGCCGCCGATGGGTTTGCCACTCACGTCCCAGGCCATCGAGAGGCCGGGCCCATGTCCGCTCATGTCGCCGCTTTCGCTGCTATTGAACTGAAGCGAAGCGAAACGCGTCTTCAGTCCGAGCTGCGCTGCTGCGACCTGATCCGCGCTGACGCTGTTGTGAAAGCTCTGCCCTGGCTGCGCGTAGCGGTTCGCGCCCGTGAGCCACATGGTGCTGCCCCAGTGGCCCTCGTTGCTGTATTTGTTCCAGAGCCCTTGCACCACGGAGAAGTCTGCCTTGTGCCGTGCGAGCGGTTTGAGGCCCAGAGGCAGCTCGTAGTCGGCACCGGGCTTTTTAATGTCGGGATACCAAGTCGGCTCCGTGATGCCCCAGCCGAAGCCGAGGAAGATCAGGCGCTTCGGTGGCGTCGCCGCAGGCGCTGCGGACGCAAAGCGGCGGAAGCCAAGTGATTCGAGCACCGGCAGCGCGACGATCGCGGTGCTGGATTGGAGGAAGTGACGGCGGGGATTCATAGGAGCTGGGCGAGTGGTGTTCTTGGTCGGAAAAATTGAGGCGGGCAGGGGCGGATTCACTTCGGACGTTGGTCCATCTCGCAGTCCGCATCCATCGGCACGGCGGAGCCGCTTTGATCGACGGGATGAGTGAAAAGGTAACGGAAGACCTCATCGTAAACCCACTGGCCCATCGCGTCCTTACCTCCAGGCACGACGATGGTGTGCGCACGTCCGCTGTTGTTTTTCACGTCGATGTTCGTGATGAGGCGGCGCGTGTTCCCATAGGGCGGCTTGACCGAGTCGATGTTCACGATGGGGCCGTGGTTATGCATCTTGAGCAGTTGCCAGGAGCGGCAGTAATGATCCGCGACCCAGCCGCCATCGAGCACATGGGAGAAGCCGAAGAAGCGGTTCGATGGCGTGGCGGAGGCTCCGCCCTGCCAAGTCTCGGTGTTGTCGCGCGGGCCGGAGAACATCACCACGCGGTCCACTTTCTGATGCATGGCAAAACGGGCTGCCGTGGTGCTGCCGTGCGAGATGCCGCTCATGATGACTTTCTCCCATCGCAGTCCGCTGCCGTCTGCGGTGATGAACTGCTCCCACTTTCCTTCAGGATTCTCCTTCGCGAGCCACTTCACGAACTGTAGCGAGCGTTCCATCATGCCGTCGGGCTTCGGGATGTTCACCAGCGGGCTGAAATCCTCTCCCGTGGCCGCTTCTAGGCGAACTTTGCCAATCGCCGTGCCGCTGCCGTCCTCGTATTGAGTCTTGGTGAGGCCTGCGAACCAACCGTTCGAGTAATGAGGCTGGATGCCGTGATAGCCATAGCTGGAGATGCGCTCAAACAGCCCCTGATTGTGCCCCATGAGCCAGATCACGAGCTTCCCCTGCGAAGGCACGCGGGTGTCCACCACGGCGTGTTGGAGGTCGGCAGGTTTCCCTTTGTCATCCATGAAGGTGAACTTGATCTCTGGGTGCTCCTTGGCCCGTGGATCGATCTCGCTGGCACGCTTGGCGAGGTCAAATCGCTGGCCATCAGCAGCCACGAGCTGGCTGCCAAGGATGAGGAAGGTGATGAGGCGGTGTTTCATGGAGTGGAGTGCGGTTACTTGGTGTGAAATTCCTTGCTGGCGATGAGAGCATGGATGAACCCACGCACGCCGAGCTTTTCCTTTTTTGCGGCGGCCAGCATCTCGGTGATGAGCGGCTCGTCGCGGAAGCCGATGGACCTGCCGAGCGCATATTCGATCAGCGTCTGGCTAAAGCCGCGTGCGAAGGCGTCCGGCTTCGAGGCGATGAGGTCGCGCAGCTCGAAGTAGTTTTTAAATGCGGGACCTTTGTGCAGTGCGGCGCTGGCTTCGATGGCCCAGGTCTTCTTTGCGTTCGGCACCGGCTTTCCTTTTTCATCCATCACTTGATAGCTGTCCTCAGTGCGCCATTGGCCGACGGCGTCGAAGTTTTCCAATCCAAAACCGACAGGGTCAATTTTGCGATGGCAACTCGCGCACTGCGCCTCCTCCTGATGAGCGCTCAGGCGCTCGCGGGTGGTGAGCACCTTGCCTGCGAGGCGGGCGATCTGCGGGACGTTCGCGGGCGCGGGTGGCGGCGGATCGTTCATGAGCTTGCGCAGCACCCACGCACCCCGTTCGACGGGACTGGTGCGCTCGCCATTGCCGCCCATGAAATGAACGGCCGCCATGCCGAGCAATCCACCGCGTGGCGAGTCCGCTGGCAGGCTGACTTTTTGAAACGCATCGCCCTTCACCCCTTCAATGCCGTAGAAGTCTGCCAGCAAGTGATTCACGACCACGTAGTCGGCCTTCAGCAGGTCGCTGAGCGGCGCGTTGTGCTTCAGCAGATGGGCAAAGGTCTCGAAGACCTCGGTTCGCGCGTTCAGCTTCGTGCTGTCGTCGAAGCGCGGATACATGGAGCGGTTCACTTGGAAGAAATCGATGCGGTCCATGCCCAGCCACTGATGCACAAAACCATGCACAAAATCCTGCGAGCGCTCGTCTTCGAGCAGCCTCTTGGTTTGTGCTGCCAGGACGTCGGCCTTGAGCAATTCGCCGCTCTTGCCGAGCGCGAGCAGCGTCGCATCCGGCGGTCCGCTCCACAGGAAATAGGAGAGCCGGTTCGCCAGCTCGATACCGGCGAGAGCGTGGCGTTTTCCCTCCTGCGCTGGCTCGGCGAGATAGAGAAACATTGGCGAGGCGAGCACGACGGACAGTGTTTCCTTCAGCGCGGCGCTGTGCTTCGCCTTGTCTTTGCGTTTCGTGTCATAAATCGCAGCGAGCTTGTCCACGAAGCTCGAGGGCGGCTCCATGCCACGGAAGGCGGCAGCGCTGAAACGCTCGATGGCCGGACGCACCTCCGCAGTCGTCACGCTGCCCGTGTCGCCCAGCGGAATGCCGAGCGCGGCCAGTGCTGGGGAACTCGTAGCGGGATCGCTCACGCGCTCGATTTCCATGTAATCAATCCACAACACAGCCTCGGGGCCGATGCCGTTGCGCTTCACCGCCTCGCTGCGTTTGCGTCCGCCTTCCTCGTTGTTATCCCACGCGCCCTTTTCGCGGATGAAGAGCGTGCGATCGCCGCCGTCGGTGATCGCGCTCGTGAGCGTGAAGGGCATCTCGACGATCTGCGGCTTCTCCATCGTCCCGGTGATTTCAAAAGTCGCTCGCACCATTCCGTTGCGCGGGTGCATGCCCATTTCGAGAAACTTCTGCTCCGGCCGCGCATCCTTCGCGGCGGCAATGCGCACGCGGAAGACGAAGTTGCCGCTCGCCCAGTCACCCGGCACCGGAAGCTGCAAAAAGCCGAGCGCCATGACCGCGGGATGCATCGTCGGCGTGCCGAGATAGGCACCGCGATCCAGCGCAGGTCGGCTGAGGTAGTATTCGTGATACTTCTGCCAGTTCTCGCCGAGCGCGGAGTTGGCCTTGTCCGCGTTGTTCTCCGTTGTTTTGAAACCAAAGCTCTCGGGTGAGGGCGCGCCTTTGAATCTGGCCCACTCGCGGCGGAAGTTGTTCGGGTGCTTGGCTGTTTTTCGGAGTTCCGTGGCGGCCGCGACATTCTCCGGCTTTGCGGCGGCTTCATCCACGGCCTTCACCCAGGCATTGGCACGCGCACGGGCGTCGATCTGCTCCTTCACATACTTGCTGACCTTCTCATTGGCCGTTTCGCACTCGAAACGCACTTTACTCACACCTTTCGCCGTCATGCTGCCGACTTGGCGATTGTCCCCGATACCAAACTTCACCGTCTCAGGCACTTGCGGCTTCTTGTTCGCCGTTTTGCGCTCGATCTCGATCCAGTCCACCCAGATAGCCATCTCCGGGCCGATGCCATTCTTCGCTTTGCCAGCGTTAAAAATCTCCCGCGTGCGCAGGTAGTCGTCGTTGGTTCCCTTTTCGCGGAGGAAAATGGTACGGTCGTTGCGCTCCAAATGATCCCTGGTGAGCGTTAGTGGCATTTCAATCACCTCCGGCTTCTCCAGCGTGCCATTGACCGCATGGGTGCTCAGCGGCTTGCCGTTGCGCGGATTGGTGCCGAACTCGATGTAGCGCTGTTCCGGCGAGGATTGCGGCGTGTGGCCCAGACGCACCCGGACCACGTAATCACCGACCGGCCACTTGTAGGGAATCAGCCAGGAAAAATTGTCGTTGCCCAAGTCACCCACGCTGACGGTCAAATACGCGCCGGTGTCGAGTTTCGGCTGTTTCAGGTAACGCTCATGATACGGTCGCGTGAAGCCCGTGCCCATTTTCGTGCCGTAGCCGAGCGCGCGGGTCGCCTTGTCGGCGTTGTTCTCCACCGTTTTGAAACCGAAGCTCTCTGGCGCGGGCGCACCTTGGATCTTGGCCCACTCGCGGAGGAACATGTCATTGTTCTTGGCCGCTTTTCGCAGTTCGGCCACCACGGTGGCGTTCTCCGGCCTCGCGGCGGCTTTTTCCACCTCGGCGGCCCATTTCGTCGCGCGTTCGAGCGCGGAGAGGTTCTCCTCGTAGTTCTTGCGGATGCGCGTGTTGTTCTCCTCGGCCTCGATGTGCAACTTCAGCACCTCATCTGTGGCCGCGAAGCGCGTGAAGGCCTCGTCGAGGGCCTGAAGGCCGAGCGACTGATACTGCTCGAACTGGTTGGCCGACATGAAGAGGTTCGAGCCAAACGTGTCAAAGCCGCCCGTGCCCGTGTCGCCCAGAAGCTCGGCCACATTGATGTCCACACCGAGCAGTTCACGCAGCGTGTTCTTGTATTCACGCCGGTTCAGCCGCCGCATGGTGATGACACCGTTTTGATCCCCCAGGCTGCGCCGCGCCGTGACCATCACGTTGGAGAGATCGTCCAGAAAGTCTGTCTTCGCCGCATTCGGCACCTGCTTCTCGTCCTCCGGCGGCATCTCGCCCGAGTTCATTTGGTTGAGCACCTTCTGCCAGCGCTCCGCCGTTTCGATGTTCGAGATGGTGAAAGGCAAATCATCCACACGGACCTTGCCCTTCTGCTTCTCAGCGCCGTGGCAGGAGATGCAATGCTCTTTGAACAATGCGCGGTGCTTCTCCTGCATGACGGCACGCGTAGCTTCCTCGGCGGTGGCAATGGTGAGCGGCGAAAGAAGTACTGCGGCGGTTAGTAGAAGGGGACGGAGCATTGGGGGCATGGCGGAAGAGTTCACGTGACGGACGCTCGGGAAACTTACTTAAAGACAACGGTCTTCGGCATGGCTAGTTTCATTCGGTCCACACTCTCCCAACTAATACTGGTTTCCCGAATCGAGAGGTTCCCGAGGTGACCGAATTTGATCAGATCGTCGAAGGTCGCGTCCGTGACCTTCTTCATGCCGCGCAGCCGAAGCTGCTTCAAATGGGTCATCTTTTGGAGCGTGCCGCTGCGGATGCCCTGGTCGGTGACTCCAGTGCAGTATTCCAGCCACAGATTCTCAAGGCTAGTCAGCGGCAGGAGATGCTGGAGCGTCTCGTCGCGGATATTGTTAAAGCCCAAGTCCAGCGTGGTGAGATTGAGCCTGGCCAGATGCGTGAGGCCGGGGCCGTTGATTTCGTTGCGCTGAAAAGAGAGTTCCGTGAGTTTCGGTGAGCCGTGCAGGTGTTGGAGATGCTCATCGGTCAGGCCGCAGTCGAGAAACTCGATGCTTTGGACCGTTTCGAGATTCGACAAAGCTTCCAGCGCCGCATCGGAAAGCCTGGCGTGGGTGAGAGTCAGTTTGCGCAAGGATTTCCACGCCGCCAGACGCTGCAACTCACCGGTCGTGATCTCGCGGTGTCCGAGCGTAAGGCCACTCAGCCGACGGCACGCTTGGAGGTGCTTCACGGCCTCATCATCGAGCACATTAGGCAGGCTCAAGCTGCCGAGCTTCGGCAAAGCCGCGAGCGAGGCGAGGTCGCCGGATGACAACTGCGCATCAAGCAAATCCAAGCCTTCCAAACTCGCAATCGAAGCGATCGCGTGCGAAGTCCTCTGCCCGTCACGCGTGGTCGCCCTGCAACAGGCTTCATAAATGGGTAAGACCACTGTGGCGCGCCGAAGCCCGCTTTCTCATAGCGGATGATCGGCGTGATGGAGAGATAGCGAAGATTGGGCAGCTTGGTCAGCGCTTGCACGCCATCGTCGTCGATGGCCGTTTCATACACGCTCACGAACGACAGATCCGGCATCGTCGAGATGAGCGCAAAAATGTCATTCGTCACCTTCGGCCCGCACAAGCCGAGGTGCGACAACTTCGGTGGGTTGCCAGACCAGCGGAAAAAAGTCAGCGAGTCGCGTCGCCCTTCGACTTTGCCCGCTTCCAACATGCGAAGCATCTCCGCCGAGTTTTCTCCCTTCGCCTGTTCCGCATAGCGCGAGGCAACCGGCTTCGCGGCTGGCTCAGTTCCCGACTTGGGTGCCTCGGCACCAGTCGCGGCATGGCCGGTCACAAGGGCGACCAGCGCGAGTAGGGAGGATGACATGGCTCTGTGGTTCATGGTGAGCTTACTTGGATGTGGCCTTCTTGGCGGGGGCGGGTTTGGCGGGCTTGGGGAACTTTGGTTCGAGTCCGAGCTTTCGGCAGTCGGCATCCACTTCGTCGCTCCAGGCCGCGTAGAGTTTCTTCAGTTCCGCGAGCTTTGCGGGCTGTTCGGTGGCAAGATCGTGCTGCTCGCTGATGTCGGTGGCGAGGTTGAAGAGCATGTCTTGAGCGGGCTTTTGTTTGGGGCCGGGCGCGGCGTCGCCTTCGGTGCTGTGGACGTATTTCCAATCGCCCTGGCGCGCACCGTAGTTGTTGCTCATCGTGCGGCTTCGCCAGAACAGGATGTCATGCGGTGCGACGGATTTTTCGCCTTTGACAAACGGGAGCAAATCCACGCCGTCGATGGTAGTGGCGTCGGCACCCGCGGCGGCGAGTGCCGTGGCGCTGATGTCGAAGCTGATCGAGGGCTTTGAATACGTCGTTCCGGGCTCAATGACACCGGGCCATTGCATCAGCATGGGAACGCGGATGCCGCCTTCGAAGGTCTCGCACTTCGAGCCGCGCAGCGGCGTGTTGAGCGAGCCGTTGACGGCGTTGCGCGTGGTCGGGCCGCCATTGTCGTTCGTGAAGACGATGAGCGTTTGGTTGAGCTTGCCCGTCTGCTCCAGCTTAGTTAGCACGAGTCCGATGGCATCATCCATCGCGCTGAGCATGGCGGCATAGGTCTGGCGTTTGGGATCGGTGATGCCGGGGAAGCGCGCGCGGTATTTTTCGATGGCTTGCAACGGCGTATGCACGGCGTTGAAGGCAAGATAGAGGAAGAAGGGCTTCGCGTTCGTGGTTCGTGGTTCTTCGTTCTTGGTTGTGGAGCATCGCTCGACGAAGGCGGCAGCCTCCTCGCCGAAGGCGTCCGTCAGGTAACGCTGCTCGTTCACCGGTTCGCGATTGCGCAGGATGGGGGCGTTGTATTCGCCCTTTCCGCCCGGCTGGATGATGTATTGATGCCCGCCCCCGACGAAGCCGAAGAACTCATCGAAACCGCGATCCCCCGGCGTGAAACCTTCGGTCGAGCCAAGGTGCCACTTGCCCACCATGCCCGTCACGTAGCCCGCCGCCTTGAGCCGTTGCGGCAACGTATGGGCCTGCGCTGGCAGCGGCCCGCCGAGGTCCTCAATGCCGTAGCGATGCTGATACCGGCAACTCATCAACGCCGCGCGTGTCGGTGTGCAGAACGAACCGTTCGCATACGCATCGGTGAAACGCGCTCCGCCCTTCGCAAGCCGGTCAATGTTCGGCGTCGGAATGTCTTTGCAGCCGTGGGCACCGATGTCGGCATAGCCCATGTCATCCGCGAGGATGACGATGATGTTGGGTTTTTGCTTCGGCGCATCGGCGGCTGACAAAACGGCGAGCGGCGCGAGTAGCAGGGCGGTGAGTGTGATGAGATGTTTCATGTGATTGTTTCAGTTCGAGTTCCCGATTTCGCCATCGCGCTGAAACGCCTGCCAGTCGGCTGCGTAGGCGGCGCTGATGAGCCATGAGGCTGTCGCCTTGTCGCCGGGGAATGTGGCAAACGGCGCGATGGACAGATTCTGATGGCCGCCTTTGGCTACATCCCAGTTCTGGCCGAGATGGCCGCTCTCGGTGGCGAGCGTGTTGAGCTTCACCGGCCCCTTGCGCGCATCGGCATCCGCCGGCACGCGTGCGGCGAAGCTGTGGCGCAGAAACGAAAACACCAGCGGCCAGGTTTTCGCGCCGGGACCGTGACCGGTCTTCGGCTCGACCACGAGATTCCATGCTGCGTTGTGATGCTTTCGCATCATCGGCACGAGGGCGAGAGTTTCGGCCCGATGATCATTGGCGAAGTATTTGTCCTCCTCGCCGAACATGACCAGCCCGGGTGCCTTCGCCGCGCCAGGTTGATAGATTTGAAAAGTGTAGCCCGCGCGCATGGCCGCCCATCCCCAGACACGATCACTCTGCTCGGCGGCGAACAGCGCGGAGAAACCGACGGCGCTGGAGTGGCCGTAGAGGAACAACGGCGCATGTTCCAACTCCGGGTGCTTCGTCTTCACGCCAAACTCTTTGAGCTGCTGGTAAAGCAAGCTCTTCGGCCAAAAGCCTCGTTGCATCGGGTTGCCAATGAATTTGAAGATCGCGAGGCGCAGTTCGCTCGCAATTTTCCGCAGGTCGGGGTCGCGGTAGAGTGACTCGCCGCTGCCGTGGCCGGAGATGGTGACGACGCCTTTGACGACCTCCACGCCAGCGGGCAGCCATAGCTGGAGTTTCACCTCCTCGCGTTTGCCTTCGCCCTTTTGCTTCACGGCCTCGCGCCATTGAGCCTCGGAGATGTTCCAGACCCAACTCCGGGGAGCCGCCTTCTCCGCCGTCGGCCTGGATGCATCGTGCAATTGCTCCCAGCCTCCGCCGACCAACTCAGGATGATTTTTCACCCAATCACGCACCCAGTTGACACTATGGCATTCTGGAAGCTGGACCGTCTCGGTGAGTTCAATGTCGGTGGCGTGCAGCGCGGCCAGCGGTGCGAGAAGGAGGGTGGTGAGGAGTGTGAGGGTGTGTTTCATGGAATTGGACGTTTCAACAGGGACTGATAGGTATTTGCTTTTTCGACTAGTCCTCGTCCGCCTCCTAGCGGCCATGGGGATCAAGGGGTTCAGTGATGAGTGCGTGTCTCACTTGGAGTTCTTCGTGTCGGGTTGCGGATTCGTGGAGGGCGCTGGCTTGGGCAGCACTTTGGCGGGTGGCGTGGGTTCCTGCGGCTTAGGCCCGCCTGATCCGGATTGACGCAATTCCTTTTGCACCCACTCGAGGCCTTGCAGGTTGCCCTTGATTCCTTCGGCGGCGTCGAGGTTACCGCGTTCGTGGATGATGCCGATTGGACCGCGCCAGCCGCTCGCTTCGACGACACGGATCATCTCCAGTTCCGACTCATCGGAGCCGATGTAGCGCACGCCGGGATACTGTGTGGTGTCAGCCCTCATGCCGTTGAGATTCACCGCGATCAGATAAGGCTGGATGCGTTTGAACAGAGCAGGGAACTCTGTCAGCGAGCCGCGCCAGTGGTGAAAATTGAAAACGATGCCCACGTTCGTGATCCCGTCGCGCTTCAGCCGCTCGATGATGGCGATTTGATGATCCTGCTCCTCAAACCACGGCTCGCGATGATTGTAGAGCCCCACTTTACAAGCGAGCGCCGCCGCATCCTCCGCGATGGGCCGGATGCGTGCCGCCTCAGCTTCGATTCGCTCGGCATCGTTCGTTGTTGTAATAGCGCGTGAGCCGCAAACCCAAAGCTGCGGATGGATGCCGTGGCTCTTGATGGCATCGAGGATTTGCGGATTTCGTGCTGGATACCACCACGCGGTGATTTCGATGCCGTGCTTCTGCATTGCCTCGATTTCGGCATTGAATGTCGGGACGTGTTCGGCGCGCCAATCGTAGGCGAGCTTGGTCAAGCCAAGCTCCTGCAACATCTGCGCCCGTTCCTCGGGACCGCGCTTCTTCGCGTCGTAAGGCACGATCCACAATGCGGCGATGTTCTTGCGGTCAAACAAAGATGGCGCATCGGCGGCGTTGAGCCTGGCGGATGAGGTCGCGAGAATAGCAACGGTGAAGAGGCAGAGTGAGGTGAGCGGAAGGGGTTTCATGGGTGGTCTGTGGCTGGTGTGTTGTCTGACGAAGAGAATGGAGCGGCGAAATCCTGCTCGGCTGCTTCGGTGAATAATTTTGAGCTTTATGTGATGATGGGAGATCAAGGGTTGCTCTTGGGCAGCGCCGCAAGAATCTGTTCCGCAACCTGCTTCGCCATCACGGCGGAGCCCGTGGGCATGAAGTGGACGTTGCGCTTGCCTTGCAGCTCGGCTTGGCGGGGTTTCACCAGCGACCAGAGGTCATTCCAGGTCACGCCTTCCTCGGTCATGACCTTCTTCGCGATCTCGTTGTAGGGCAGCTCGGAGTCCTTCACATACTTCGCGGCATCGCTTTCGGGCACGGGCGTGGTGCTGGCAAAGATGAGCTTCGCGCCGGTTTGCTTCAGCCGCGCGATGATCTGGCGCAGGTTCTTCTCATACTCGCCCGGCGGCACGTTTTGATGCCCGCCGTTCGTCGGCGAGGCGTAGTCACCTTTGTCGTTCTTATCGCGATCATCGGCGAAACGATACGAGAGGTCGTGCAGGCCGTGATTGAAGTGAATGACGTCCCATTTCTCGTTCGCGTCCGGCAGCCAGCGTTTGAGGCCATAGTAACCGACCGCCACTTTCGTCGAGCCGCAGTTCGCGGGCACGCGATGCACGTTCGCCACGCCCGCGAGCAGCTTCCGCACCTCCAAGGCATACGCGATGGACACCGAGTCGCCCATGAGCAGCACACGCGGCAGCTTGGGATCATCGGTGATGGCCGCAAACTCGGGTGGTGTGGCGGCTGTGGGCTTGGCCGGAGTGTCGGCGGCATGCAGTGCAGGAAGCAGTGCGTGCAGCAGGCCAATGGAGAGTGCGAGAAGGCGTTTCATCGGGGTGTCTTGATTTACTTCTTCACCGTCGGCACAGGCCAATCGTCGGTGCGGAAGGGGGAGGCCGGGAGGTCGGCGGCGTTGTAAAGATTGCAGTCGGGCAGATCCTGCCATGCGTAGCGCACGGCGACGGGTGCGGCGATGTCGGGGCTGCTGCTGATGACCTTGTCGCTATCAAGTTTAGCGGCGGCGGGTTTCCACTGCTGGTCGGCACCGGCAATCTGAAAGCCCTTCACAGGGCCGCCGTCCTTGGTCTTCAGTCCGCCACTGGCGTGCTTGAAGGTGACGGTGATCGTGTTGCTGTTGATCAATGAACTGGTGGGCAACGGACCGCTGATGGCGGGCACGTCTTTGCCGTAAACGGTGCCGAGAGCCCAAAGGGAAAGTCGGCGACCGACTTCCTGTTTGTTGGTGGGATGGATGTTTTTGGCGTCGCCGATGTCGATGGTGATGGCCATGCCGGTCTTCGGCAGTTCGAGCGTCTGCAGCATCGCCTCACGGATGCGCGGCCAGCCTTCGCCGGGAGCGGTGAAGTTCGGGAGCTGCACCCAGGCGAAGGGCAATTCATCGTCCCAGAGCGTGCGCCAACTCGTGACGAGTTGCGTGAGCTGCTTGTGGTAGAGATGACTTTTGTTGGGGCCTGGAAGCGCAGAGTTGCTCTCGCCTTGATACCAAAGGATGCCGCGCAGGGTGAAGGGCACGAGGTTGAAGACTTTGCCGTTGAAGAGACCGGCGGGCGGACCTTTGCGCTTGCGAATGGCGAGGACATCCGTTGGCCGGGCTGGAGCGGGCTTGTTGTCTGCCTTGGCCTTCTCAGCAGCGAGGTTCCAGGCAGCCATCTGCTTCTCGTAGCTGGCCGCGAACTTGGCCTCGTCGAAAGAGGTGTAGCCTCTCATGAAGGTGTCGTAGTTGGCTTTCGTTTCCGGTTCGCTGCACTGCGCCTCTGCGGGGATCCAGTATTCGATCTGCGTGGCTCCGACTGAGGAGTTGATGAGGCCCACGGGGACACCGACTTCGCGATGAATCTCGCGACCGAAGAAGTAGAGCGTGGCAGAAAAGCGACCGACAGTCACCGGGGAGCACACCTGCCAGACACCTTTGCCCTCGGCCTGCGGTTTCGTGGCCGTGCCATTGGTGTCGCTGTAGTAGCGAATCAGCGGGAGGTTCGCGGCGGCTTGCTCAGCATCGAAGTGATTCGCAGCCTTCACGCTCATCTCCATGTTTGACTGACCGGAGCCGAACCAAACTTCGCCCACGAGCACATCCTTCACCTCGACCTTGCGTCCGTCTTTGCCAGTGGCGATCAGCACGCGCGGTTCGGCAGAAGCTGTGAGGGCATCAAGCGTGAGCGACCATTTGCCATCGGCAGCGGCGATGGCCGACTTCGATTGAACGGCGAAGGAAACCGTCACCGTTTCGCCCACATCAGCCCAGCCCCACACGGCGATGGGCTTGTCGCGTTGCAAAACCATGTGATCGGCGAGGACGGAGGCGAGCTTCAATTCCGCGGCGGTGAGCGGCAGGAGCGACGCGAGAAAAAGAGCGCAGAGTAGTGTGAGCGTGGGTTTCATGTTCAAAGCATTGTCTGAGTGTTAAAGGCTTACTTCAGCTCAGGCCGCAGGTAGGCCTTGATGTAGTCGCTGTCGGTGGCGTGCTTCACGTTCGGCGCACCGGGATAAACGAGGTCGCAGGGGACTTGATGGGCATCGCAATGCTCTTTGAGCTTCACGCCGAAGTTCGCGGTGTGGGTGGGGTCTTTTTCGTCGTGACCGAGGTTGGGCGGGGTGCTGTAGTAGAGGCCTACGGGCGGGTCGCCGGGGGTGACGAGTTCGTAGGGCGAGTATTCTTTGATCCAGGGCAGGAGGCGTTCGCGGGCGTCATAGAACATCTGGAAGGAACCGATTTTCTGCTTCGCGTCCCACACGATGCCGAAGGCGTGGGAGCCGTATTTGCTGTTGGGCGTCCACTCGCGCATCTGGTGAGGGTCGAGCGTGGTCTGGGCACCAGATACCGCGGCGCAGAGCACGCGGGTGGACTCACGGGCGATGGGATCGGGGCTGTTTGGGTCCGCCATCTCATCGTGAAAGGCCAGCCAGAGGCTCGTGCAGGCACCAGCGGACCCGCCGGAGAGCGCGACCTTGGTTTTGTCGAGATTCCACTCCTTCGCCTTGCTGCGGCAGAACTGAAGAGCGCGGGCGCAGTCGAGCATTGGTCCCTTCACCGGCGGCACCAGTCCATCGGCGGTGGAGTGTTTGATGGTGCGGTATTCCACGGAGGCCACCGAAATGCCTGCCTGGAGAGCTGGCAGGATCATGCTTCGAGCCACGGAGCGATCCCCGCCCTGCCATCCGCCGCCATGGATGTAAACGAGCAGCGGTGTCGGCTGGTCGGATTTTGCCCGCCAGAAGTAGATGACCTGCATGCGATGCGGGCCATACGCGACGTTTTCATCGGGCTCGACGGGCAGCTCGTATTTCCGGAACTCGGGTGCAGGCTTCTGCGCCTTGGCCGGGGCATCGGCGGCGAGAAGTGAGGTCAGTGGAGCGAGCAGCAATGCGGTGAGCAGTGGGAGGATGGGCTTCATGGCTTCAAAGTGCGGAGGGGCGGAGGAATGGAGTGTTTTCAGTGCAAAGCAGGTCACACCGTCATTTCGACGCCGCCGATGAACACGCGGCGCACGTCGAGCTTGCGGTTCAAAAGCACCACATCAGCATTTTTGCCTGCTTCGAGGCTTCCGGTTTGCTTTGCGATGCCCGAGAGTTCGGCGGGCGTGAGGCTTGCCATGCGCATGACCTCCGGCAGCGTGGCTGAGGTGTCGCGTTTCATCTGCCGCACCATGTGATCCATGCCCACGATGCTGCTGGCGAGACTCGTGCGGCCCGGTGCCCAGCCCACGCGGCCATCACTCTCGAACCACGAGCCGTCCTCCGCTGCTCCGAAGCGATAGTTTCCAGGCGGCAGGTCCAGCGCCCGGTTTGCATCGGTGACGAGGCACAGTTTGCGCGGTCCTTTGAGTCGAAACGCGAACTCCAGCAGCTCCGGAGCGAGGTGGCAGCCATCCGCGATCACTTCCGTGCTCATTTCCGCCGTGCCGAGCACAAACTCGAGCATGCTCCCGCGCATCGGCACGCCGAGCCGCGAACGCACCGAGGCCACATTGCTCATCGCACACCAAAAGTGGTCCACATGCCGCATCCCGGCCTTGAACGCCGCCGCCATCTCAGGCCAGCTCGCGTTGGAGTGCCCGCAGGTGATCAGGCAGCGCCGTTTCTTCGCCTCTCGATAAAACTCGACCGCTCCAGGCAGTTCCGCCGCACAGGTGGCGATGCGCACGAGCCCTTTTTCAAAGTAAGCACGATACTCCGCCTCTGTCGGCTCCCTTCGGCCCTCCAGGGAATGGCAGCCCACCTTGTCCTCCGCGAAGAATGGCCCGTAAAGATGCACACCCGCGATTCGTGCGCCGTTTTCGACGCTTCGCTCGGCCTGCACTACCTTCACTGCGTCCAGCATGGCATGAATCTGCTCCGGCGAGCCCGTGGTGGTCGTCGGGAAGATGGTCGTCGTTCCATGCCGTGCATGAGCCCGGCAGGCCGCACGCACCGCCTCGCTCGTCCCATCCATAAAATCCGCTCCATTGCCACCATGCACATGGATGTCGATGAACCCAGGCGACAGATACCCGCCGCGCCCATCCACGATCTGCACGTCCGACGTTGCCTTCGGTTTCTTCGTCGAGATCGACACGATCTTACCTTGCTCACAAAGCACCCAAGCATCCTCGACGAGGCGTTCAGGAAGAATGGCCGTGACGTGGGTGAAAAGCATTTTCATGAGGCGGATTCAAACGCTCTGACGAGCGGCGATGAGAATGGGTGGTGTGACGGCATTTGTTCCATGCCGCTACTCCTTCGCAGCGGGCGTGCTTCGATGCTCGGCGGCTCCGATGTCGCTGGGGGCATCGGTGCGGCGGGGGTGGGCGTTGAAGTCATCGGCGCAATCGGCGGCGGTCAAAGGCGGGCGGAGTTTTTCTGCGGCGCGGACGATGCTGGTGACGGGTGATTTCAAATGGAGGTCGCAGCCGGCTGAGTCGGCAAACATCGCGGGTGTCGCCTTGGTTAGGTTGCCATACACTTCGGCTTCGGCGTCGTTGCGGGAGAGGATATTGGCGTCGGTCAGGTTGTTCGCGATGATGACGCCCTTGGTGTTGGCGAAGCGATACTCGATGGCGTTGGGACAGGTGCCGTTGGTCAGGATGGTGTTGTGCAGGATTTTGGTGCCGGGCGAGTTCCAGGCCAGAATCGGCGCGTCGGCATTGGTGATGCGGCGTGAGGTGTAGAAGAAGTTGTTTCGAATGACGCCGCCGGAGTGGTCGCTGGGGCCGTCTTTGGGTTTTTCATTCACGCCAAATTGGACACCGCGGTCGCAGTCGAGGAAGACGCAGCGCTCGACGATGGAGTCGCGCGAGTCATTCCACATGAGCACGGCTGGGCCGTGCTGGAACCTCAGCCCCGGCTTCACATGCATGTTCCGAAAGACGCAGTCGCGGACGATGTTGCGGTCGCCACGGTGTATGTCCACCCCTTGCGAATAGCCCTTATTCGCGATGGGTCCGATGTCGGTGTATTCGATGAGGCAGTGCTCGACGATGCAGTCCTTGGCTCCGATGCGGCCTGGTCCGCCGCTGGTGCCTTTCACGAACTGTTCACCGGCGTCGAAGAGCCGGAGGTTGCGCATGCGCACGGCACGGCAGCCGAATCGGCCATGCAGCATGATGGGGTGATGGAAGAAGTCGCCGATGGACATGTCGGCGACCAGAGCACCATCCACATTGTTGAACTGGAAGCAGCTCTGTGGATTCCCCTTCGTGTTTTCCTGCCCTGGCCCACGAATGATGACGTCCTCGCGTTTCCCGGTCGCGCCACGGAAGCCGATGTTGCGCAGCGGCTCCGATGTCTTGGCCCCGAGCACGAGGTCGTGGGTAATGCGGTATTCTCCAGGGGCGAGCACGATGGTTTGGCCCGATTTCATGGACCGAACGGCCTGCTCCAGCTCTGGGGCTGTCTTCACTTGCACCACGTCACCCTCCGGCTTGGGCAAAGGTGCGGCGGCCTTTTGTTCGAGCAGCACCTTCGCGACCTCAGGTGGGACTTCTGCATGAAGTGGGCTGCCAGTGATGAGAAAGGCGATGCTCAAGATGTGGGTGAAGCGGGAGATCATGTAGTTGGTGCTGTTTGCGACGATTTATTGAAGGCAGGAGAATGGGGGCAGAAGAATAAAGCATCATTCTTTTGCCCCCATTCTTCTGCCTATTGTTTCCGGTTCATAGCCACTTTTCAAACCACGCCCAGGCATCGGCCTGGCGCTCGGCGTTGAATTCGTGCGGGCGTTCTTCGATGATGCCTTTGAAGTGATCGGGGGCACCGGCTTTGGTGTAGCATTTCGCCAGTTTAGCATGAGCGGCACGGACGCCTTCGGGCTCGAAGAGCGGGTCCTGGATGCCATTGATGACCATCAGCGGCTTCGGCATCGCGAGGGAGGCGATGTCGGGATGATCCATGAGGCGGTAGATGCCGGGGATGATTTTGCTGTGGCCGATGGTGTTGCGGACGTGCTTGGCGAGCTGGTTTGGAAAGGAACACATCCATCCGCACACGACCGCCGCTTTGATCCGATGATCCAAGGCCGCGAGATAAGCGCTGCGCAGTCCGCCGACGCTGTGGCCCACACAGCCGATGCGCTGCGGGTCCACCTCGGGCCGCGTCACGAGATAGTCCACCGTGCGGATGTCATCCCACGCGAGGATGCCCGACCATGTGACTCCCGCGCTGAGCAAGGTGCGGCCCATGAGCTGCTCGCTGGCATTGCTGCGCTGATTGAACTTCACAACCGACTCGCTGCTGATGCCCGCAGGCCTTTCCTTCCACTCGGGCGGATCGTCTTCGAGCACCATGCGCCGCTCACCCCAGAAAAACATGTCGATGCTGATCACCACATAGCCGCGCCGCACCATCTCGGTGCCGATGGCCTTCTTCCCGTAGGATTCCCGCATCTCGATGAGCGTGGGATGCACGTCATCGCCCTCCAGTTCACGCTCGCGGCCCCACATGTAGTATGCCCCATGCGAATGCAGCAGCACCACGGCAGGCGCGGGCTTGGTGAGCCCCTTCGGGATCAAAACCGTGCCCGGCACGCGAAACACCGGTGTGGTGTTGAAGCGGATCTCCTCGCGAATGTAGTCGCCACAGTCCTTCCGCGAGATCACTTCCGCCTGCGGCTCGCACGGCTCCGGCGAGTAGTGCAGCAGCTCCAGCATCTTCGCGCGGGCCTTTGCCTTCCAGGCCGCCAGATCGGCATGTTCATCGTTGAGAAACGAAAGTGGCACCTCGCCCCGTGGTTTCAACTTCTGAACAAAAACATCCAACGTCCCCGTGTGCGGCCCGATCTTCGGCGGCGTGGGATTCATCGAATAACGAATCTCGGGTTTGGATTCAGCCGCGCCCGCCTTCGACGAGATAGCAGCGGCTCCAGCGGTCGTGGCGATAAATTGGCGGCGGGTATTCATGACTGGGTTTTCTTCAAAAGTCGGGTTGGCTGCGAAACGTCTGCGCGAAGACGGCCTTACGGCACCCATTTGAAATCGGCAAAGATCACCTTGGTGAGGTCGGAGCCTTGTTTGGGCAGAAAATGGATTTTGCCCACGCTCGACCAGTTCGACATGGGCTTTTGGTTGTGGCGGTTGATGAGCCGCTCAGGGGCGATGGTCATCTCCTGCCAGTCGTCGGAAGCGGTGATCTCCAGTTCGACCGAGTTGTGGTCGGCAGCGGTGAAGATCACCGTTTGCGGCTCGGTGCAGTAGAACTTGAAGCTCAACCGAGAACCTGCCGGAGCCTGCCATTTGGGATCGTGCAGTTGCTCGGTGCCGGAGCCGCGACCGTTGTTCGTCGGACGAAATCCTTGGATGCCTTTGGGCCCTTCCAGCTCGGCGATATTGCTCCAGGCGCTGTAACCGCTGCCGGAAAGATCGCTCGATGGCTTGTCGGTGGCCCGTGCCTTGCCGAGCTTGGCAGGGATCGCTGCGTTGAAGTCGGTCGAGCGCACGATCGTCGTGTCGTAGGTGATGTTGGCGTAACCGAAGACATAGTCGTCCACATTCAGCACCGGCATCTTGGCGATCCACTGCTGTCCCTGCCGCACGCTCGAAGTGTCACGCCAGGCACGGGCGTAGCTGCATGGGTTCTTGAGCGCATAAAAGATCTCGACCTTCCGCACAGAGTCGGGAGACGCCGGAGTGATGACGAGTTCCGGCACGCCTTCGGCATCCAGACGGATCTCAGACCTCGGATGCTCCGGCCAGGCCACGTCTTTGCCGAGCACATGCTTTTCGAGCCAGAACTTGGTGTTGTGCCCGATCTTCTCGGTGTCGTGGTGTCCACGGGCCTGGATCGCAAACGACCACGGCACGTTCTTTGGGAACTTCTTGAAGCTCTCCAGCCCGCGTTCGTGCCCGCCGTGATGATCGTTGGAGCCATTCAAAAACAACGTGGCCGCCGTGATGAACGGCACATGAGCCTCGGGGGCAATCGAAGCCAGGATGATCTCTTCGCCCGACGACTTCGGCGGCTCGACGTAAGGCACGTTGTAGAGCCAGACCTGCTTGTCGCGGTAGTAGTCGTTGTAACCAATGCCAAAGTAAGCCGCGACCGCCTTCACGCGCGGATCCGTGGCGAGATTCCACATCAACGTTCCGCCATACGAGTAACCCGTCGCCCCGAGCCGCGTGCGATCCACCTCCTTCTGCTGCTCGAGATAGCTCAACACCCGCCGCTGGATCGCATACCAAAGGTAGTCGGAGGTCTGTTTCGGATCGGTGATTTGCTTTCCGTCCAGATCCTGCGCCCTCGCTGGTCCAGCCACCGTTCGATCCATGTTCCCATGTCGTAGCGTCTCCGGATACTTCGTGAAGTGCGGACGATCTCCCGTTCGGCCACAGTAGTCATGCGCCATCACCGCCCAGCCATCTTCGACAAACTTCCGATCCGGCTCCGCTGCGCCCATCCAGCCATGCACCACCAGCAAACCGGGAGCCTTTTCCACACCCGCCTTGACCTTGTAGCGGCAGTAAACGCGGATCTCCTCGCCCAGCACATACGCGCTGATGTAGGAGTCCCGGCTGAAGATGCCGTCACGCGTTTCTTGCTTCACGATCTCCTCTTTGAAGGCACCCTGATTCGGATCGTAGTCCTTCCACAAAGCGGCTGGAGTCGGGAAAGGCTCGGCGGCGTGCAGTGTGGCCAGCGGCGCGAGGAGCAGGGCGATAAGGAAAGAGCAAGGACGGCTCATGCTAAGGTGTGGTGAAGGTGCCTTGATCAAAACATTCATTTACCGGTGAACTCTGCGCGGGTGAGTTTGCCGTCTCCGTTTTGATCAAAGCTCTTGTAGCGTGATTCGAGGTCGGACTGGCCTTTGAGGCCCGTTTGGTATTCTTCGAGCGTGAGGATGTCGTCACGGTTCGTGTCCCATCTGGCAAAGGCCTTGGCA
>JBIKIA010000308.1:0-5900 GCA_044361885.1 Prosthecobacter sp.
CATGGGGCTGGGTGATTACTTGTCTGCCACTTCGAGGAAGAGCTTTTCCAGTGTCGTGCGTGGATGACCGGTGCGGACGAGCTTCGCGCCGTGGCCTTTGGATTCCACCAGCGCGCGGATTTCGGCGAGCAATTCGTGTGAGGCATCGGAAAGCACGAGTTCGGTTTCGTTCTCCACAGCGATGAGGTCATCGAGCCGACCTTCACGTACCATTTGTCCATGACCCATGATGCCCACTCGGTCGCACACCTCCTGCATCTGCTCCAGCAGATGGCTGGTGACCAGGACGGTGATGCCCTGTTCCTTGAAGCCGAGAATGAGATCACGAATCTTCCGCGAGCCCGAGGGATCAACTCCTGCGGTGGGTTCGTCCAGCACCACGAGACGAGGGCGGTGCAGCAGCGCCTGGGCGAGGCCGAGCCTCTGAAGCATGCCTTTTGAGTAGCCGGACACGCGCCGGTCCGCCGCATCTTCGAGGCCGGTGATGGCGAGCATTTCCTTCGCGCGATCTTTGAGCTCAGCGCCTTTCATGCTGCACAGCCGACCGTAAAATAGGAGCGTCTCCAGGCCGTTGAGGTGCTTGTAGAAATAGGGGTTCTCAGGCAGGAAACCCACGTCGCGCCGGCTCTCTACTTCGGTGCTTGGTTTGCCAAAAACGGAGGTGCGCCCGTTGGTCGGTGTCACCAGGCCGAGGATGGCCTTCATCGTTGTGGACTTGCCGCAGCCGTTGGGTCCGATGAGTCCATAGACTTCGCCATCATTCACCGTCAGCGAGAGATCGCGCACGGCGGTGAATGGGGCCTGCCCAAGACCTGCCTTGAAAACCTTGGTCAGGTTTTCCACGGTCACGGCGGGGATGGGTGAAGCGGGTGCGGACATCGGAGGGCGAATGAAGGGATGCACGCCCTTCGTGTCAATCCACCGTGTGTTCTGAAATCAGTTTTTGCAGACGCTGACTACCTTTTCAGCTTCCGTTTCAGGCGCATCCAGGTGGGGACATCGAGGTCTTCGCCACCATCGGCGAGGACGGGTTCGGTCTTCTGGAAGCGGCCACGATCTTCCTCGCTGCCAAAGCGGAAGGCGATCTGGGCTTCCTCTTCACTTGTCTTGCCATTGCTGCGGGTGGCGGGGATGAGCGGGGCTTCTTCGACGGCTGGACTTGGATTGCGAGCGACCACGGAGGCCAGGGTGGTGCTCGAAGCGGCCGGGCGGACGACGGTCTGGCGGATGAAGTCCTCGATGCGTGGGCGGGCAGGCTTCACGGGCTCGGGTTCTGGCTCAGGGAGGCTGGTGGCGACGGGCTCCTCGATGAAGATTTCGTCGGGGATTTGTTCTTCGATGGCAGCGGGTGCTTCGATGACCTCCGCTTCCTCATAGACTTCCTCCTGCACGGCTTCAGGCTCGGGAGCGCGTGGGGTGGGAGAGAACGGAGAACGGAGAACGGAGAACGGAGAATGCACGGCTTCAGGCTCGGGAGCGCGTGGGGTGGGAGGGGTGATCT
This sequence comes from Prosthecobacter sp., assembly GCA_044361885.1. Lineage (GTDB taxonomy): Bacteria > Verrucomicrobiota > Verrucomicrobiia > Verrucomicrobiales > Verrucomicrobiaceae > Prosthecobacter. The sequence continues at coordinate 1,502 of JBIKIA010000308.1, forward strand.
CTTCGGTGCGGAAGAGCAGATCCATGTCCTGTGTCAAAGGCGCGCTTTTGACAGACTCGATCTTGGCGGGTTTCGGTGTGGCGGCTTTAGGTGCCTGCGTGACCGAGTCCATGATGGAGGGCATCGAGCGCTCTTTGTGGGGCATCATTTCCACCGGCGGTGCGGCGGCGGCCAAGGTGTTGAGCTGGGCGAGACCGAGGGAGCTAAGCAACGTGACGCAGACGGAGTCGCCGAGCTTGGCATCGACAGCGACGCCAAAGAGGATGTGCGTTTGATCTGGCACGTTTTTGCCGAGCTGCTTCATGACGGCATCGACTTCGAGGAGCGTGAGAGATTCCCCACCTGCGATATGGACGAGGAGGGTCTTCGTCTGATGCAGGAGGCGGCCCTGGTCGATGAGCGGAGACTTGAGTGCGCGCTTGAGAGCCTCAGTGCCGCGATTCTGGCCGCGAGCTTCGCCGAAGCCGAAGAGGCAGCGCCCATTCGAAGTGCTGAGGGCGGCGGTGAGGTCGTCGAGGCCTAGTTTGACGAGGCCTGGGGTGGTGAGAATGGTGGAAACGGCACGCAGGGACTGGGCGATGAGCTGGTCGGCCTGGGTAAAGGCTTTCTGGATGCCGTCCTTGGGCAGGGTGAGCTCTCCCATGCGGTTGTTTTCAAAGAGGATCAGCGCATCGGCCCGCTTCTGGAGCTGGGACAGCGACTGCTCGGCCTGTTGAATGCGGCGCTTGCCTTCAAAAGTGAAAGGCATGGTGGCGGTGAGGAAAACGAGCGCTCCGGTGCCCTTGGCAATCTCGGCGATGACGGGTGCGGCTCCAGAGCCGGTTCCGCCACCGAGGCCGGTGCAGATGAAGACGATGTCATGGCCTTCCACGGCTTCACGGATTTGCTCACGGGAAAAGAGGGCTGCTTCACGCCCGAGATCGGGATCACCGCCAGCACCGATGCCGCGCATGAGCTCGATGCCGAGCTGCACTTTGTTCGGGGTCATGGTGTGGTTCAGCACGCGGATGTCCGTGTGCATGGAGACGAGCTTTGCATCCACGGTGCGGTCCAGCGTGATGCGGTCCAGCACGTTTCCACCCGCACCGCCGACACCGACGATGCAGGTTTTCAGCGAGCCTGGCTCGATGGTTTCTTTGAGGGCTTGGCGATCGTATTCAACCATGGCGGTGTGGGAGTGGAGGGTGGGAGACGGCGCTAACGATGAATGAAGATTGGGCTTCAGGAGACGACAGACAGGAGGTCGGCCATTTTTCGCCCCAACTTGCGCAGCGGGGACATGAACGGCTTCTCTTGATCGAGGATCTGGGCATAGCGAATGAGGCCGATGGGGGCGGAGAACTGCGGTTTCTCGAAGGTGGCTGTGACACCACTCACGGGAGCCGAGCCGGCGCGCGTCACCTTCCTCTCAAACACATCTTGTGCCACGACGTCAATCCCTTTCAACAGACTGGTGCCTCCGGTGAGATAAATTCCTGCGGCGAGCTGGCCGATGTGGCCCTCACAGCGTGTTTTCACCTGCTCCATGATCTCACGGGTGCGCAGGTAAATGACTTCATTCAAGAAAGAGCGCTCGACTTCGGCGATCATGAAGCCGTTGTCGTCCTCCACGCGGACGATGTCATCAGGCGTGAGGTCTTCGAAGATGCATGAGCCTTCCGTGACTTTCAGCTCCTCCGCACGGCGGTCGGGGATCTGCACCGCCATGGCGATGTCCTGCGTGATGTGATCACCGCCGAGCGGCACGCACCCGGACGCGGCGATCATGCCATCTTCATATAAAACATAGTCGGCAGTGCCTCCGCCGATGTCGATCATGAGGGCACCCTGGGCTTTGGCCTCACGGTTCAGCACGACCTGTGCGGCGGCGATGCCTGTGAAGACCACGTCTTCGACTTCCAGCGGCACTTCGCGGACGCATTTGACGGCGTTTTGGATGCGGCCACGCACGCCGTGAATGATGTGATAATCTGCTTCCAGCACGCGGCCTTCCCGCCCGATGGGGTGCCGCACGCCTTCCATGCCATCGACGATGTACTGCCGAGTGATGCTGTGCAGGAAGACGTTGTCCTGGGGGATGTCGATGTTGCGGGCGATCTCCTTCGCCTCTTCGACATCGTCTTCGGTGATCTCGGCCTGATCTTCTGTCAGACGCCACGCGCCGCGGCTGTTCACGCATTTGATGTGACCGCCGGTCACGCCGAGGAAGACGGTGCGGATCATCACATCGCTTGGCTCCTCGGCACGCACGAGGGCGTCATTGAGGACGGTCTGGACCTTCTGGAAATCCACGATCTCGCCTTTGCGCACACCGCGCGAAGGGGCGGTGCCGACACCGAGGATCTTGATGGTGCCGTCGCGTTTGGCTTCGCCGACGACGACGCAGATCTTGCTCGTACCGATCTCGAGTCCTGCGTAGATAGTGCTCTTTGCCATGGGATTAACGAACGGAAGTGGAGGTTGCAGGTGTCACGGAGGCAGTCATGGGATCCTGCAATCCCTGGAGATTGGGTGGCTCGCGAAAGGTGATGGGCATGTTCTTGCGCACGAGCAGATTCAGCGTGTCGATTTTCCACTCCCGATGCCGTGCTTCGAGCCAGATGCGGTCGAGCCGCGCGAGCTGCTCGCCCAGGTCATCGGTACCAAAGAGGATACGTGAGTTGTCCGCCAACAGGGCGGCTTGGGACCAGGGCTTTTCGATGTGGATCACCCGGACTTCCGGTGCGCCCTGTTCGCTGCGCTGCTGGAGTTCCTTCAGGAGCGAAAGGGCGGATTTCACCGGCAGGTCCGAGACGGCCGCGCCGGGATGATTTTGCACCAGCGCCTCATAGCGAATGGAGGGCAGGGCGGCGTAGGCGTCCGTCACGACTTCACAGGGGAAGGTGACGCCCTCCGCGTCGATGAAGTGGCCCGTGTCCGGCTGTCTCGCGATCATGCCGAGCTTCGGGCATTCGATCCAGGCCAAGGGCTGCCGCTGCTTCACCTCCAGAGTCAGACGGCCCTCGTAGTCACGGGTGATCTTCACGCTGCGCACCTGGGGCAGGGTCATGATGCGGCCCTGGATCTCCCGCATGTTCACTGTCAGCAGGTTCATGCCGTGGGTCAGGGCGCTGGTGCGCACGATTTTCTGCGCTGTCACCGGGCCTTCGGTCCGCACGACGACCTGCTTCAGGCTGAACTGCGGGTTTTTGAGGAAAGCCTCACGCACCGTGATCTTCAGCAGCGTGCCCAGGCAGATCAGAATGATCAGGCCCATCGACCACTTGAAGCCCCGCCGCTTGAGCGCGGCGCGTTCCATGTCCCGGATCTTCGGGGAATCGACATTCAGATTCACATCGAGCGTCATGCCGCCAACTTTGCGCGGCTTCTTCGGCGGGACCGAGGGAGCCTTCGGGGCAGGAGCAGACTTGGACGAAGGAGCAGGCATGTCAGGGCAGACGAGGTCAATGGACTGACCTTTAATGCATCTTAATAAACAATTTCACCGCCGAACGCTATGATTTTTCTCAAAAAGTGCAGCTCGCTATAGCGATGACGGCCATTACCGAGTCATCTCGAAGCGCTTCCGCAGCCAGCCGAACAGGCTCCCAGCGGCCTCAAGCACGCAGTGGCCTCACGCGGCGGAGTTCAGCCACCGATGGCGATGCTCATAAAAGTTGTCCGGGGGCATCCCAGTCTCATCAGCGCCCTCCGAGTGCCGAGGACGCCGGACCGCGCTCCCAGGATTCCAGACTGCGCTCCCGGGATTCCAGCCCACGACCCCGGTGCGCCAGCCCGCGCTCCTGGGGTTCCAGTCCACACCCCCAGGACCCCAGCCCACAGCCCCGGGATTCCAGACCGCGCTCCCAAGACGCCAACCCGCGCTCCGCGGAGCGCGGTCTGGCCGAAGCAGACAACTTCCCGCGCTCCTGGGGTTCCCGGCTGCCATCCCAGGAATCTGGCCCAGCAGCCAGGAATCCGGCCAGATTCCCAGGGTTCCAGCCGCCAATCCCAGGGATTCGAGCGAAAAAACTCAGCGATGCTATTGCGACCAAGGGTCTGGGAAGACTAACCTTCGGTCCCCATCACCTTTTGCGCCCTCTCGACGCGCTGCTGCCCATGGGGGAACCCCATCCGGGGTTCGGTCTCCAGACACCATGGACCGATCCATGACCGGGGGTTTCGTTCCTCAACCCCCGGCTACTCATGGGCTAGCCATCCGGGCTAAAGAAGGTTTCGAAATTGACCCTCCGATGCCGGACAACAGCCACATTTTGATTGCCTGAGTGCGGCCTTGGAGGGTAAACCGTAATCCGTGAGCCAACGCTCTTTCCCTCCCCCTGTTAAGCGGTTGCGCCCAGACCTCGTGGGAATTTTATATGCCATTTTAATTACATGTCAGATTACCTCACCTATCAAA
>JBIKIA010000052.1:0-14712 GCA_044361885.1 Prosthecobacter sp.
GTTGGCTGCACGGAAAAAGCTTTAGAGGAGTGCGAGGGACGTTGGCACATCCGCATTCCAGCCGATCTTCGGAAGTTTTTTCTCGCTCACAATGGAGGGTATCTGAAACCCGATGGGTACTCGCCAAAAGACGGTTTCGCGATTGTCATTCGGGAAATGTATTCGGTGGAAGACAGTAGATGCTCGTATTTCCCTGGTCTGCTTGAATTCGGGGACAGTGTATTTGGAGATCAATATGCAGTATCATGTCGCAAACCTGACTATGGGGCTATCTACTGGATCGATCATGAAACTTGTGACCCGGATAGTCTGTCATCGCGGCTGCTTTCACTTTTTCGGTGGCTCCCCCTCTCTCTTGCAACAGGGATGGAGAAGGTTGCGGGCTCTTTTGCGGAAGTTATCTCTAACATGCACTTCTCGAAAGGTGATTGGATTGAGCACCTGCTCGACAAATCGTCGGATGAGTTCAGGGCCTTCGCAGAAGAGGTGGCCTTTGATTTCACAGACGAGATTGGAACACCTCTCATCAGCATGGTCGCCAGTTATGGTTCTCTGAGCGATTTTTGTTTCGTTGCCGAACACACCGCTTCGTATCCTGCGGACATTGTCTGTCGGGCTGTTCGCAACACACGGGAAGGCGCAGCAATCACAGACTACCTACTTTCAAAAGGAGCTAATGGGGAGCACTGTTACCGAGAAGGAGACCCTTATCCGATGGGCTATGCTAAGATGCACAATCTGAACGACATTCTGGATGTGCTCAGGCGTCATCATATTCCGGACGCGCCGGGACTCATGTGAACTTCCAGGACATTACTGCGGGGATTAAGACGATGATGTGGCCTAGATGGCGCTGCCGCGAAATGTTCCGGCTATGACTTTGGTTGCTTCCGGCCGCCATCCCACAAAAAAGACCCAGCCTCTCGGCTGGGTCTATTCATGAAGGAATGAAGCCAGAGGTGCCTCACCGCATCGTCTCGAAGCGCTTGCGGAGGATGTCGCGCTGGCTCATGCCGACGAGTTTGGACTGGGTGTCGTCGATCCACTTTTGCTCTAAGGCATTCTTCGTGGGGCGGTCCACGTCGTAGAAGACGCCGAATTTGCCGGGGCTGGGGAGGTCGGCGAGCTGGAAGGCGGCGACGTCGTCCTTCACGTTGTGCTGGGTTTCATCAATTATGTCGAAGGTGCCGCCTTTCTTGGGCCAGCTATCATTGAAGCTGCCTTCATAGAACATGATGCACTCGCTCAGGCACTCGACGACGCTGAAGCCGTCGTGCAGGATGGCGCGCTCGAAGGTATCGACCATGTGCTTCACCTGCGCGGCGTGGGTGCGGGCGATGAAGGTGGCTCCGCTGGCGAGGAGCTGCTTCATGGGGTTGATCGGACGGTCGATGCTGCCGGTGGGGTCGGTCTTGGATTTGAAGCCGATGGGGCTCGTGGGGCTGGTCTGCTTTTTGGTGAGGCCATAGACGTAGTTGTCCATGATCACATAGGTGAGCTTGATGTTTTTGCGCGCGGCGTGGTTCAGGTGGTTGCCGCCGATGGAGAAGCCATCGCCATCACCGCCGAAGACGAAGACATGCACGTCAGGACGGCTCAGCGAGACGCCGGTGGCGAGTGGCAAAGCACGACCATGGATGAAATGGATGCCGTGCGTGTTCATGAAATACGGGAAGCGGCTGGAGCAGCCGATGCCGGCGACGCAGACGATCTTTTCATGAGGATACTGGAGCTTCTCCAGCACCTTGTAAAAGGCGGCGAGCACGGCGAAGTCACCGCAACCGGGGCACCACGTCGGGTGATCAGCGGTGAGAGCTTTCTTCGTGAGCTTTTCCTCCGCGCCCATGGCGGGCGGAGTGACTAGTGTCGATGGAGCGGCGGTGGTGGCGGCTTCCTGAGTGGTGGCGGACATGGTCGTTTGGATTGGGTAAAGGTGGGTCAGGTGGACGAGTCGGAGGTCAATCAGGCGCTCATGATTTTTTCAGCGCCCGTGACGATCTCGCGGATGCGGAAGGTGAGGCCGTCGGTCTTGCAGATGGACTGGATTTTCGGATCGGCATACGCGGCGCGCAGCATCATGGCGAGCTGGCCGTAGCCATACATGCCCACGTCGTTGAGCTCGACGACGGCGACCTTTTTGAAGCCAGCCCACAGCTTGTCCATGCCCGCAGGCATCGGATGCACATGGCGCAGATTCGCGGCGCCGACCTTGTGACCTTCGGCGCGGAGGCGATTCACGCTCTCTTTGATCTGGCCGTAGTTGCTGCCCCAACTGATGAGCAGGATGTCGCCTTCCGTGTCGCCATAGACTTCGGGGAGCGGGAGCTTCTTGCTGAGCTCGACGAGCTTGTTGCGGCGCTTGTCGGTCATCTTCTGGTGCATCTTCGCGTTGCCGCTCGGGTGGCCCCATTCGTCGTGCTCCAGGCCGGTGACGTGTGGGTATTTGCCGCTCATTTTCGTGCCCGGAGGTGCATGACGCGTCATGGCATCCAGCGGGTAGGGTTTGAAGTCGGCACCGCGATCCGAGAGATCGAGCGTGGGCTCGATCCAGTGCTTGTCGAGGTCTGGCTCAGTGAAGGCCTCGATGCGGCTGCTCAGCGCCTGGTCGCTCAAAATGATGACGGGGCAGGAGTACTCGCGGGCCAGTCGGCCAGCTTCGAGAGCGATGTAGAAGCAGTCCTCCACATCCTGCGGCGCGAGCACGATGCGCGGGCAGTCGCCATGGCTGCCGTAGATGGCCTGCATGAGATCGCTCTGCTCGATGCTCGTCGGCATGCCGGTGGAGGGGCCGCCGCGCTGGACGTTGATCACGATGAGCGGGATCTCCGCCATGCTGGCATAGCTCAGCGCCTCCATTTTCAAACTCAGCCCTGGGCCGGCGCTGCCCGTCACGGCCAGATGTCCGGCGAAGGCCGCGCCGATGGTCATGGACACGGCCGCGAGTTCGTCCTCCGCCTGCACATACATGCCGCCATACTTCGGCAGCTCCGTGCGCAGTGTCTCCATGATGCTCGACCACGGCGTGATCGGATACGCAGACCCGTAGCGCACTCCGGCGGCGATGAGGCCCATGGTCATCACCGTATTGCCATCGCTGCTGATGCGGTGCGTGTCGGTGTGCTCGCCCTCTTCGAAATGGAAGGTCGTGATGTCGCCCACGGGGTAGGCATAGCCAGCGTCGAAGGCCAGCATGGCATTGCGCAGCACACTCTCGTCTTTTTTGCCAAACTGACGGCTGAGAATGCTCGCGACCTTGTCTTTATCGAGACGGAAAACGGCGCACAACATGCCAAGTACGAAGATGTTTTTGCCACGATCACGGGCGCTGCCGCCCACGGCCTCCACCGTCGCCGAGGTGAAAGGCACGCCGATATGATGGATGCCGCGCTCGTGCTTCACTTCGGTGACTTCACCGCTGTCGTAAAAGCAGATGCCACCCTCGCGCACCGCGCTGATGTGGCTGTCGTAGCTGTGCTGGTAAAAGGCCACGAGCACGTCGCTTTCATCACCGGGATGCAGCACCTCGCCGCTGCCGAGATGCACCTGGAAGATCGAAGGGCCGCCACTGATCGTGGACGGGATCGTCATGTAGGTCATCACATCCTGCTGCGTGCGTCCCGCGAGACGAGCGAGGATGCCGCCAATGGATTGGATGCCGTCCTGCGAGTTTCCGGCGAGACGAATGACGGCGTTACGAAGCGCCTTCACGGATGAAGGCGAGAGAGCTGGGGCTGTGGACATGGTGAGGTTGGGCCGACTACTACGACGGGGTTGGGGCCGTATTTTTCGAGCAGAGCTAAGAAGCTGGGGCAAACCACTCCCCTTCGTCAAGACAGCAGCGTGCAGTCCGAGAGAAATTTGATTGCTTATCCAGCGTCCGTTTGCTCGTATCTTGCTCTGGGTTAAACCACCCCCACATCTCCCATGAAATCCATCCTCACCCTCCTCGCAGTCTCCTTTGTCGCCGCCGGTATTGCCAGCGCCGCCCCCGTGAACACCACCTGCCCCATGAGTGGCAAGGACGTCAAAGAAGGCGTCACCTCCGAATACAAAGGCAAGACGATCGGCTTCTGCTGCACCAACTGCAAAGCCAAGTTCGATTCCAACCCGGACAAGTTCGGCAAGAAGTTCAAATAACCCAGAGCCTGCCCCATCGCGCAGGCCTCATTGAAAAGGCGGAGTTGGATGACCAACTCCGCCTTTTTCATGCGTTCATGCCTCACTCTACCGCCAACCAACCATGAAACTCACTGCCCAACTTCTCGGCCTCCTTTGCTTCACCGCCGCCCAAGCCGCCAACTGGCCCATGTGGCGCGGCCCGAACGGTGATGGCACCACCACCGAGTCTGGCCTGCCGGAAAAGTGGAGCCAGACCGAGAACGTCGTCTGGAAGGTCGAGCTGCCGGATCGTGGCAACTCCACGCCCGTCGTCTGGGGCGACAAAGTCTTCGTCACGCAGGCCATTGAAAAGGTAGGCAAGCGCATGCTGCTATGCTTTGACCGCAAAACGGGCAAGCAGCTCTGGGAAGCTGGCATCACCTACAAAGAGCCTGAACTCACCCATGGCACGAACCCTTACTGCGCCGCGTCTCCGGCCACGAATGGCGAACAAATCGTCGTCTTTCATGCCAGCGCGGGCGTCTTTTGCTACGACATGAACGGCAAGGAACTCTGGAAGCGCACTGACCTTGGCAAGCAGCACCACATCTGGGGCAACGGCACCTCTCCCGTGATCGCTGGCGACCGCTTCTTCCTGAACTTCGGCCCTGGTCCCAAGACCACGCTTTATGCCTTCGATCTCAAGACCGGTAAAACGATCTGGGAGCACAATGAACCCGGCGGTGCCAGCGGCGAAGGCGCGGACAAAAAATGGCTCGGTTCCTGGGCAGATCCGATCTTCCGCAAGATCGACAACCACTATGAACTCATCCTCAGCTATCCTGGCCGCGTCGCCGCCTTTGACCCCATCGCAGGCAAGGAACTCTGGACCTGCGCTGGCCTGAACCCGCTGGTTTATAACTCACCGCTGCTTACCCCCGACAACGTCGTCGTCGCCTTTGGCGGCTACGGTGGCATGGGCGTCGCCGTCAAAGCAGGCGGTAAGGGAGACGTCACCGAAAAGCGCCTCTGGCATCTGCCCAAAGTCAGCCAGCGCATCGGCAGCGGCGTCATCCATGAAGGCCACCACTACATTCTCAGCGATGGCGGCATCGTTGAGTGTCGCGACCTCAAAACGGGCGAGATGATCTACAACGAACGTCTCAAAGGCCCCGGCCCCACCGGCCAGAACTGGTCCTCCCTCGTCCTCAGCGCCGATGGCAAATGCTATGCCGCGAACCAGGGCGGCGACTGCTTCGTCTTCAAAGCCAGCCCCACCTACGAACTCATCTCCACCAACACGCTCGGGGAAAAATTCATCGGCAGCATCGCCGTCAGCGACGGGCAGCTCTTCATCCGTGGGTATAAGAACCTCTGGTGCATCGGGAAGAAGTGATCCTAAATATCAAAGCCCTATCGATTTCGACTTCTGGTCCAATCACCTCCATGCTGAACTTTAACGGTGGAAACTGCTGTTCAGGGGCATGCAGGAACTGTTGATCAATGAACTGAGCGCGTTGACCCATTTGAGCCAAGTTCGAGTTTTTCATCCATGCAAGTCGGTCTAGTTCGTCATTTTAGAGTCTCGGAGCCGATGCCGAGGGGGTGGATGACTTCGGAGGATCTCCAGGCGTGGCGGTTGAGGTATGATTCTGCGGAGGTTTGCCCGATTCCACTGACTTTCGACGGGGCGAACTGGGCTCGGTGCTATGCTAGCGACCTTCCCCGAGCTCACAAAACGGCGCAGGCAGTGTATTCGGGGGAGATTTTGCCTCTTTCGGAGCTACGCGAAGCCGAGTTTGCTCCCTTTCACACGGGGCGGCTGCGGCTTCCTGTCTTGGTTTGGCGCTGGATGCTACGCATGGCCTGGATGACTGGGCACCCGTCCCAGCGTCGGCTTCGAGATCATTTTCTGAGCCGGGTGAGGGCGGCGGCGGATTTCATAGAGGGCGGAGAGGAGAATCTATTGATCGTCTCCCACGCGGGAATGATGTTTTACCTGAGGAAAGAGCTTCTGCGCCGTGGTTTTTACGGGCCAAAGTTTGGCATCGCTGATAACGGCCGACTTTATGTTTTTGAGCGGAAGTGACTGGGAATGTGGCAATAAAACCCGATATCCATGCTCCGTGTGGTCGGATGTCGGTATTTACCATGTATTTAAATTGACGGTACGAGGGCAATCTTGGTAATCTCAACACAAAATTCAGTATTAGGTCTAAACTCGTCAGCCTTAACCCACGCTCTCCAACCCTCCCATGAAAGCGAACTTTCTCTCTCCCTCCCGTCTGCTCCGTGCCTCCATCCAGTCTGGATTCTCCCTCGTGGAAGTTGTTTTAGCTGTAGGTATCATGGGCTTGGGCGTGGTCACTATTCTAGGCTTGCTGCCGCACGGGCTGGAAATGTCCCGCCGCACCGCCAATGAACAAGCACAGACGCGCATTGTGGATCAGATCGTGGGTGAACTTCAGGCATCTGACTGGAGTACCTTGGGAGGCATCGTCGGATCTGGCGCCGGGCAGCAGGTGTATCAGTTTGATGATCAGGGCCTGCGCACATCCCAGTCTCAATACACGACCTATGTCGCCCGTGTGAAGCTGACCGAGCAAACGGAGGCGGCCAATGGAGCCATCATGCCCTCCAACAAAGGGAACACCCGCAATCAGAACCTGCGCCGCGTGAGCATTGATGTGGCGGCAGTCCAAAATGTGAATTTCAATTTCGATAACCCACCGCCAGCCGCACAGATGAAGCGCTTTACCAGCCTCATCGCCAAGATGCGCCCCTGAACTAAGTGATGTGAGGCACTGAATTTTCCAACCTTTGAAAACTATGAAGCTGAAACTGCGAGCGATGACCTCCCGGACTGCTCTGGGACTGCTCTTACTATCTTTGATAGGGGGCGGGATGCTGACTGTGAGCCCGACGATGGCCCAAAGCAGTGTCGATGGTTCCTGGAATCCCGATGGGGGAGGAACTTGGGGGACTTTGACGAACTGGTCTTACAGCCAGTCCATGCGTCCTGCGGTGATCACCACTTCGTTAAATCCCGCACCAGTAATCACTGTAGTGCGTACGAATGACAAGATCACTGCGATCAACGTGGTGAGTGGTGGTTTGGGTTACACGACCGCGCCTGCAGTGATCATCCCAGATCCTGGTGCCAACGGCTATCCTGCCCGTGCGAAGGCGAATATCAGCGGCGGTGAAATCACAAGTTTTACCATTCTCGATCAAGGCGCAGGTTACGCCTCAACGCCGACTGTGACGATCACCCGTGAAATTTCAGGGATGGTCGTGACCGATGCGGGATCAGGCTACGCCAAGGTGCCCGAAATCGCCTTCAATGGAGGAGGTGCTTACACCTCCCCGCCCGCGGTTACTTTTAGAGGTGGATTGGGTAGCGGGGCCACAGCGACTGCGACGGTGGCGCTCGACACCGGGTCGAATCGTGTGACCAGCATCACGGTCACCAATGGAGGGAGCGGCTACTCGGCGGCAAAGCCGCCGACGATCGCCATCCTTAACTTCGCGGGAGGAAGCGTCACGACAGCCGTTGCGACGGCGACGGTAGATGCCAATGGCGTCGTGACTGGCATTACGGTTACTAACAAAGGTTCAGGCTATAACATTGCCAATCCGCCGAGGGTAATCGTCGTGAGTCCCGATCCAAACGACATTGCCACTGCGACGGCGATTGATCAGGATGGGCGTGTCATCGGGGTGGAGATCAATAATCCGGGCTCTGGTTACACAGCAGCGCCTCAGGTGATCTTTTCCGGTGGTGGCGCCGTCGCGACAGGTGCCACTTATGCCACGGCGGAGATCAATGCCGGCGGTGTGAGCGATGTGACGCTGTCTGTGCCACCGGATGTCCCTCAAGGTGGGGCTTCGGGTGCGGTTGCAGCAGTCACGCTGCTGCCTGCAGGAGCAATCTCTTCGATTAATCTTCTCAATCGTGGGCAGGGTTACACCTCAGTCCCTACGGTGGTGGTAGGTGCTCCGACGATCAGAACGGCGATCGCAACCGCTGAACGCACGGGCAATGTCGTCACTCAGGTCAATGTGCAGAATGCTGGAGCTGGCTATCTTGCAGCACCTACAGTGACTTTTGGTACGGCAGGCTGGCGTGGATACACCGGAGCTCCGCGTGTGAGGTTTGTCAGCGGCGGCGTGACTGGAGCAATCGCGACAGCGACGATTAATACCGGGACTGGTGCAGTCACTGGTGTGTCGATTCAAGATGGTGGCGAAAGCCACATCGTGGCACCCACCGTAACTTTCGTGGGTGGAAATGGACGCAATGCAGCCGCGACGGCGACTGTATCTGGCGGCGGCGTTAGTGCGATAGCTATGACCAATACGGGTGATAGCTATGGCGTGACCCCGACGATCATTTTTTCGGGTGGCGGTGGGTCTGGAGCTGTAGCGACAGCAAATCTTACTGCGGGCAGAGTCACCTCGATCACCGTGAACAATCCAGGGTCTGGATACACTTCCGCTCCTTCCCTGGCCATTGTGGCTGGCAATGTAGCGAATCCAGCAACGGGCACGGCCACGATTGCGACCAGCGGAACAAACATCGGCCGGGTGACCGGCGTTTCGATTATCAGTGGTGGATCAGGCTATACCAGCACGCCGACAGTGACATTTACTATCGGCGGGGTTACTTTCGCCACGGCTACTTCCACGGTTACAGCGGGACGTCTTACATCGATCAGGCTCACCTATGCAGGTAGCGGCTACAGTTTAGCGCCAAGTGTGAATCTGACGGCCAACATCGCCTCAGGTGGCATTCATGGGACGGCTACCGTCAGCGTGAGCGGTGGGAAACTACGGGATGCAATCATCGTCACCACTCCGGGCGGTGCAGACCCGGCGAGCGGTACCGCAGTGCTGGCTGCTAATGGCTCCGTGCAGTCGGTCAATGTAACTTCTGGAGGAAATGGCTACATTGCAGATCCTACGGTGACTTTTTCTGCGCCTACGGGGATCACGACGCCAATGGCGCTGGGGCCAGGGGGTGTGGGAGCTTATGTTCAGTTTAATCGTGACATCACAGGAAACAGGACAATCACGCTCGACTCGGCTCGTACGGTAGGTTCCCTTTCCATCGGCGACACTGGCGGAGAGGACTATACCTTGAGTGCGGGCACTGGCGGCTCGGAAAGTTCGCTGACCTTCAGCATGGGAACCTTCGGTGCTGGGAAATCATTCCTCAATAAACTGCAAGGCGACCAAGATGTGATCAATGCAAGGGTCAATCTGCTGGATGAGCTCAATGTCCGAGTGAATGCCGGTCGGCTGACGCTCGCTGATGGGATTTCCGGCATAGGCAGTCTGGCACTATCCGGCAATGCGATTCTTACGGTTCGAGGCAATGCGCCCACAAGTAATGTCTTGGATCTCTGGCTCTGGAACCGTGGTTTCGGCAATGCGGGTCCGCAGGTGGAACTCGCCTCCGTAGGCGGGCCGGCCTTTGGGAATGTCCGTCTTGGGAATGTCAGCATGGGTACTGCGGGACATGCGGTTCTACAATTGCTTCAGGGACGCGCAGCAAACGAGCTCGACCAGATCCGCGACGACTCCACCGTCACGGTGGATGCTGTCACCAACCGCTGGGGCTACTTCAAGCTCATGGGTGGCGATGAAACCATTGGCAACATCATCGACGTCGGCAATGCGCTCGTGCTCGAAAACATGGAAGGTGAGACGGTGAACACCAACTCAGTGCTTACTCTCGGTGGAAATAACCTGGACTCCTACATCGGCGGCTTCATCCGCAACCGTTCCGGGGGGAGTGGCACAGGCACCATGGGCATCACCAAAAATGGCACCGGCAGTCTGACCCTTCAGGGTGGGAACATCAATTACACCGGTCTTACGATGCTGAACAACGGCATGTTGCGTCTGACCAATGTCAGTAACTTTGCCAGCAGCATTGTGGCGGCTGCGGGCACTCAACTAGAGATCGAAACCACGAGCGGTATTACGGTCAATTTCGACGATGACGTGATTGGTGATGCTGATTTCACCAAGCTGGGCATTGGCGCGCTGAACTTCAACAGCGGGCAGTTGAGTCTGCAGGACTATTTTATGACAGCGGGCAGCGTCTCAGTCCGTCCTGGTGCTGCCACGCAGCGTGGTGGTAAGAACGTGGTTACTGGTGACTTCATTGTGCGTGGTGATGGCGGTCTGAACAAGACGGTGACCATCACCAGTTCATTGTCCGTTGGATCGATCCAGGCTGAGGGCAGGTATGGCCAGACGGGATCCATCTTTGATGTCACCGGTCAGCAGTTCAATTTCAGCAACATCGGCTATGCAAGCGAGGGTGTGCTGGAGTCTTCCGGCCCCATCAGCATCTCGAACATGCAGACCCGGTTGAATACGAGTGTTTTGGCGGCGGACAGGACCGTCCAGAATGCAGTCACGAACAGTGTCTTTGTTACTCTTACGGATGCCAATAACTTGATCGTTGGTTCCATCTTCACTCTGCGAAACACGGAAATTGCCGGGCCGTCCAAGAAGATCCCACAGGACACAAGGATTGTGACCGTCAATCTGGCGAACCGCACCTTGGAACTTAGCAAGGCGGTGACTCTAGCAGCAGGAACTTTGATCTCCTGTACCTACACCAATCAGACAGACGGGAGTCTTCGTGGAGAATCACTCAACTTTGCCGATGTGGTGCATGATGGGCGCAAATTCGTCGCCATCACGGAAAAGGGTACCATTCACAGCTCGCTCAATGGGACGATCTGGGATCTCCTCTACAGTGATCCCGCAGAAGTGCCGTATTACAGTCTGACATGGACTGGCGAGCGGTTTGTCGTGGTCGGAGACCTCGGAAGAGTTCTCACTTCGACAGATGGTTCCACCTGGGCTGTCCAGAGCAGCTCGGTGGTCAGCGCCCTTCGGAGTATCACGAGCACCTCTCTCGCCTTCACGGGGAATTTGGTCGCAGGCTCCTCGACGGTCTTGAATGTGAGCAACGGTCTCAGCTTCCTGGTCGGCATGCCGGTCGCAGGAAATGCCACACCGCCAGATGCCCGGATTAGCACTGCGACGGTTGCTTCAAACACGATGGTTTTGGACAGCCCGGCTTTGGCGACCGCCACAGAGGTCAACTTTGGCTACTTCAAGGGCTCAACAACGGCGAATAGCACGACAGTTACCAATGTGCGCACGGCGCAGACCCTGGCCACTGGTTTCCCGATTACTGGCACAGGCATCCCCGTTAATACGACGATTCTGGCCACGAATGGGCCGAACAGCCGGATCACCCTTAGCCAGAATGCCGGAGTAAGTCTGGCCGGCGTGGATTTGTTTACCCTGACCGGGAACACGGTGCTCAACTCGACCCAGATCACCAATCTCTCCAACACGGCAGGGCTGTTCGTGGGCATGGTCTTGAAAGGCGTGGGCATCCCCTCGGGAGCACGCATCACAGCCCTCAACACCGGCGCTGCCACCTTGACGCTTTCTGTGCCAGTGCCAGCCACTCGGACGAGCCTCCCTCTGAGTGTTTTTACCGGACGACTCGTGAGCGGGAATGCCGTGGTGGAGGATGTGACCAATATCGGCGCCTATACGGCGGGAATGGTGGCAAGCGGGCGATTGTTGCCGGCGGGGACAATCGTCGTCAGCAGCACAGCTTCGAGCGTGACCCTTTCCCAGCAGGCCTCAGCCACGGGCACAGCTTTGGGCATGACGGTGGTGAAAACGCTGATGACTAAAACAGGTAATTTCTCCGCTGGCAGCGCCAGCGTCACTGGTGTTTCAGATCTGACGGGCTTGGTGGCGGGCATGTCAATTTCTGCTCCCGGTGTGCTCCCTGCCGATACCGTGATTCAGATTGTTGGAGCCGGCACGCTGACGTTAAGCAGGCAAGCCCTCACCAGCCCCACGGGCCAGCCCTTCCAGGCTGGGTTTGATTTGATGACGGTGGGTGATGCCGGTCGTGTCCTTAGTTCGGTGGGAGGAGCCAGTAGTACTTGGGTGAATGTCGTTTCAGCGTCGAGCAGGGATCTCAATGCCATCTCTTGGAATGGGTCAAGGCTGGTCGCCGTCGGTGCTAACAGTGACATCATCCGATCAGACAATGGAATCGCCTGGTCGAGGCTGACACCACCTCTGACTGCAGCTGAAAACTTGATTTTGGATTTCGATGGATCTGCCATCACGCTGAACAACGCCGCCACACTCACGGCGTCGAATGTGAGTTTTGGTGCGGTGAAAGGGTCAACAACCACAGGCAGTGATATCGTGACAAATATCACTGGCATGTATAGCCTGCGTGTGGGGATGCCGGTCTTTGCCCAGAATGGCATCCAGACTGGCACCACAGTGAGGTCGATCAATGAGGGGGCTAGAACAATGGTTCTCTCTTCCCCTGCCACAGCAGGCATCGCCGAAGCTCCCATCCAGACTTTTACCGGCGTTTCCGTCAACGGATCAAACTTCATCACAGAAGTCACGGATTTTAAAGGTCTGATGCCCGGTATGGCATTGCATGGCACGGCACTCCCGACGCCGACGATTATTATCGATCTCGATCCTGCTGCAAAACGGATCACTCTGGCCAGCGCGGCCAATCAGAGCACACGGGCTGGGTTTGGTGTGTTGTACGGGCAGCTTACCAACGGTAGTGCGAACGTAAGCGCGATTAAAATGAACACTACGGGTGTCCCAACCCCGCCTGCAGAGTTTAGCATACGGACGGTCAATGGGAGGACGGCACATCTCACCCCTGGTAAGGCTGTGGCAGCCTATCCGGGTAGGATCGGTTCTGGCGTGACAATTTCAGCCTTTAACAGCACAGAAAACACGCTCACGCTCTCTGCTTCGGCCATTGGCACAGGTTATGTGCCTCTCTACACATTCACCGGTACGACCAACAATGGGTCGAACCTCATTACTGGGGTGGCGGTGGGTAGTTTTGCCGGTCTTACTGTCGGCAAATCCATTTATGTCGCGGGCACGCTAAACCCAGTCAGCACATTCAATACTTTCACGATTACGGCGCTAGATAGTACCAGGGGCGAAATCACGCTTTCTGGAGCACCCTCCCTGAATGTGACAAACAATCCTGAGGTTGTGGCACTCGGCGTCTTCACGGGTTTCGCGACCTCGGGACAGGCGGTGATTCGCAGCATCAGCAACCGTCTGGGAGAGCCACCACCCTTACTCTATCAATCAGATCTTCAAGAGGTGGTGTGGACCGGGACACAGTTCATCACTGTCGGCAGTTATGGAGCGATCATGACCTCTCCAGATGGAGTTGTCTGGACCCCAAGAGATTCGGCAACCGGACGTGACCTCTACAGCATCGGTGTCTCTGGAGCTCAGTTCTTGGCTGCAGGTGAGGATGGACTGATCCTCAAATCTACCAATGGCACCACTTGGACCGTTGCACGCGCAGCGGATTCGCCCACGCTGAACGATGTGCGTCAGCTCGGCGCGATCCAAGCCGTGATCGCCGCATCAGGTAAAACCCTGGCGCTGGGCAGTGGGGGCCTTTCTTCAGCGGATGGCAGCACTTGGTTGACCACCCTGAGTGACACTTTTAGCGGCACGCAAACCTCCCTGATCGTCGCCGGACGCCTGGGACAGGGGGGCATCCTGACCCTCAACAACGAGGTGACCACCTCACCAACGACGGACCCCGTCAACGGTCCTCTCACCAATCGCAATAATCCCAACCGCATTGATGACGCCATGACTTTGGAGTCACGTGGGGGAGCTTTTGAGTACGTCAACAACAACGCCAATGCGACCTTCTCTGAAACCATTGGCAAATTGCTCATCAGTGAGGGGCAGATGCAGCTCTCCACGTTCCGGGCAGGGACCACAGGCACCACCACGCTGACCTTCGGCTCACTGGAGGCCCTGCCTGGTGCCACGGTGGATTTTCTCGGCCGTGAAAACGGTGCCAGTGGGGTGATCAATGTCGTGGGCAGCATCGGTGAAAACACGCGCAATCGCATCTTGTTCACCCAGACTCCGGTGCTCGATGATGGGATCATTGGTGGTTGGGCTACCATCGACAATGAATGGGCCACCTATGGTGCCACAGGTCTCCGGAGGCTGGACCCCGTCACAGGTTATGACACGGGGGATCAGCCTGGCTGGATCGCCACAGACAATGTTAAAATGCAAGTCGGCCGGACTTTAAATGCTCCCAGGGCGATCAACTCGCTGAATCTTCAGGGTCAGACACTGACCATGAATTCCCAGCGCCTCAGCATCGAAACGGGCGGGCTTCTGACAACCGGCAATCCGGTCATCAACAGCACAGGCGGCGTTCTGAGTGTTGGCACGGGCAGGTCCACCCCCAAGACGCTGAACATCATCAACCCAGGCACATTCACCATCAATGCACCGATTGATGATTTCCAAATTGCTGGTGCTCTCCTATCGGTAGCGGCCACCCAAGCAGCGACGGTCCTGACGCTCGGCGCAAATAACATGGTCGGATTGGTCGTCGGCATGGAGGTGAGTGGCGCTGGGATCGCGGATGGCACACGAATCTCGAGCATCGACACAGCGACCAACCGAATCACCCTGTCTCAGGCCACAACGACAGCCATTCCGACGAACACTATCCTTGCCATC
>JBIKIA010000021.1:0-20521 GCA_044361885.1 Prosthecobacter sp.
ATGCACCCGCGAGTTCCCTTGGTCGAAAACCCAGGTCACCGGCCACTGCGTGATCTGTCGCAAGAAGGCAGGCGTGTAAGCACTCTCGCGCATGGCCATCAGCAGAGAGCAGGGAATGAGCAGGATGCCGATGGCATGCCAGCTCTTGATCGGCTGCTCCAGCACCCAGCCGAGTCTCGGCAGGCCGATGCTCGCGATGACGGAAAAGAGCAGCATGAATTGCAGCCAGCCAGAGGTGAGGCGTTTGTTCAGCAGCAGGGAATAAAGCGTGGGTTTCGTACTGGCAAACATCAGCTTCACGTTCTCCAGCGCAGCCACGAAACCGGGCGATACCAGCATCACGTTGGAAACCACCAGCACGAGCATCACCAAGATCACCCGCAGCGGCAATGGTAGCGGCGCAAAGAGCGGCTTGCCGCGTCGATCTTCAGCGAAAACGAGCACGAACTGAATCACCAGCCAGAGCAATGATCCGAGTACACTACCGTGCCAGAGCACACTGACGCCGGCGATCAGCAGCAGAGCAGGCACGCATGAGTTCAAACCCGATGTCGAGCCCTTCACCAAACCTGGCAACAAACGCCGCCACAGGTTGCCGAAGTGCCCCGCACGATACGCCGAATGATGCATCTCCGCGACGACACGACCCCGCAGTACCGAGATGCCAGCCACGACATCCGCCGAGCCGGTGATCACGAGGTAAAGCTGACACGTCTGCGCCAGCGCCGCCAGCCACACCGCCTTTCCGCTCACCGCCAGCGGCTCGCCATTTTGAAACAAGTAGCTCAGCCACTCCAGCGGCAGCGCCAGCAGGGAGAGCTTGGCCAGACCGAAGCCCAATTGCGCCAGAGCGCGTGATCGATCCGGCGCAGCACCCGTTCGCCGCAGCGTGGCCACGGCCACGAGCAAAAGGACCACGAGAGCGGGGAGGAGAGTTTTTGAGTAAACCATGCAGCAGAGTCAGACGATGGAATTGAGGAAAGCTTGGGGTCACTGACCATCCGCTTTCCCTGGCACGCGGGGATCATGCGCAGGCACGAGAAGCTTGCGGTCGGCATCCCAGAGGATGGCTTGGCAGGCTCCGAAGGCGGTCACGGGCTCTAGCTTGTGGCCCAGCTTCGCCAGATCAGCCAGCGTTTCGTCGCCGAAGGCTTTCTCGATTTTGAGTTCATCGGGTGCCCATTGTTGATGAAAGCGCGGCTGCTTCAGGGCGGCGTTGGGTTCCATGCCGCGGTCGATGATGTTGGAGATCAGCAGCAGCGCCTGGGTGATGATCGTGGGGCCGCCGGCGGCTCCGGTGCAGAGGATGGGCTGGCCGTCTTTGAAGACAATCGTGGGGCTCATGCTAGAGAGCGGGCGTTTACCTGGGGCGACGGCGTTGGCTTCGGCACCGATGAGCTTGAAGGCATTCGGCACGCCGGGCTGCACGGCGAAGTCGTCCATCTCGTCATTCAGCAGCACGCCGGTGCCGGGGACGATAACCTTGCTGCCGAAGGCGGTGTTGATCGTCTGATTCAGCGCGACCCAGTTGCCCTCGACATCGGCGGTGCAGAGATGCGTGGTGTGCTTGCCGAAGATATCGCCCTCCCAGCGCGGCGGCATGTTGTGACTCGGCACAGTGGTCACTTTTGTCAGGTCGATCTTCGCGGCGAGATCCTTTGCATACGCGGGATCGACGAGCCCACGCGGCACCTTGGCGAAGTCGGGATCTCCGAGCCAATGCGCACGGTCGGCAAAGGCGAGCTTCATGGCCTCTGTGACCACATGCACGCGCTGCGCGTCGCTGAGGTCGCGGATGGAGAAGTGCTCCATGATCTGCAAAATCTGTGCCACATGCACGCCACCACTGCTCGGCGGCGGCATGGCCACGATGTCGTAGCCGCGATACTTTGCCCGCACGGGCTCACGCTCCACGGCCTTGTAGTTGGTGAAGTCGGCAGCCGTCATGATGCCGCCGTTCGCCTTCATCCATGACGCCACCTGCTGCGCATACTCGCCGCCGTAAAACCAGGCCGTCCCGTGCTCGGCGATGGCGCGGTAGGTCTTCGCCAAGTCCTTCTGCACGAGCAGGTCTCCCTTTTTCAGCGGTGAGCCATCGGTTTTGAAAAAGACAGCCGCGCTGGCAGGGAACTTCTTCAATTTGTCCGCCGTGGCGGCGAGTTTCCGCGCATAGACCTCGTCGAGAACGAATCCTTTCTCCGCGATCTCCGCCGCTGGCAGCAGCAGGTCGGCGAGCATGAGTTTGCCATGCTTTTTTAAAGCCAGTTCATAGGCCCGCAGTGCTCCAGGAACGCCCGAGGCGAGAGCGCCGGTCTTGCTCGCTTCGTTGTCGAGTTTGCCGTCGATAAGGTACATGTCGCGTGTCGCCTTCGCGGGAGCCATTTCACGACCGTCGATGCAGGTCACGGTGCCATCTGCTGCTCGGATCACGAAGAAACACCCGCCGCCGATGCCTGAGTTATGCCCGTCCACCACGCCGAGCGTCAGCCCCGTGGCCACGGCGGCATCCACGGCATTGCCACCCTTTTTATAGGCCTGCACGGCGGCTTCCGTCGCCAGCGGATGCACGGACGCTGCGGCGAATTTTGGAAAGCCCGGCTCAGCAGCCTGAGAGAGAATTCCGACCAGCAGCAGGAGGAGGAAAGGGTAGCGTTTCATGGCGGAGTTCCAAACAAGCACGCGCTCATCCCTCTATCCACCAAGTTTCTCCCATCTCAGGATAGCGTGGATATCCGAGTCTTTTCTCTGGCCTCAAAGCTGCGTTGCCATGTAATGTCCGCGCCCATTTCCGTTACTTCTTTTTAAATGCCCGAAGACCCCGTCGATCCCGTCGCCCCGACACCGCCCCCTGAGGCGGAGGAGCCGACCTATCCATCGCTGGAGGAGTTGGCGCAGCTTTTGCCTCAATACGAGATCCACGAGATCATCGGCATCGGCGGCATGGGGGCGGTTTACAAAGGAAGGCAGATCGCGCTGGACCGTCTCGTCGCCATCAAGGTCATGCCCGCCGCCTCCGCGCAGAATCCGGAGGACGTGCAGCGTTTCATCAAAGAGGCGCGCTCCATGGCGAAGCTGGTGCATCCGCACATCGTCGCTGTCTTTGACTTCGGGCAGACCTACGCGCGGCATCTATTCCTTGTGATGGAATACGTCGAGGGCTGCGATCTGCACCGCCGGACACGAAGAAAGGAGATCACCACGGAAAAGGCACGTGAGGTCATCGCCCAGCTCTGCGATGCGCTCCAGTTCGCCCATGACCGAGGCGTAGCGCACCGCGACATCAAGCCTGCGAACATCCTCATCACGAACGATTGGAAGGTGAAGGTGGCCGACTTCGGCCTCGCGCGGGACATCTCCGCGCAGCCGAATCCTGACGAAGTCGAATACGGCACGCCTGATTACACCGCGCCCGAGCGTCTCATCACAGGTGCCAATGTCGATCACCGTGCGGACATCTACGCACTCGGCGTGGTCATCCACGAGATGCTCACGGGCAAGACGCCCACCGCTGCGGGCAAAGATGCTGGCAAAGGCCTGCCGCATGGTTTTGCCAACGTCATCACCAAATGCCTGATGAGCGAGCCCGAGGCCCGCTACCAAAAAGCCAGCGAGGTGAAGGTGGCCCTGCTCACCGCCACTGCCGAAAAGCAGCGCACAGGCGACACGGCTCCAGCACCCGCAGCCGAGACAGCCGCCAAACCGCAGATCCCTTTTGAATCTCCCGAGCATTACACGAGCTACCGGCCTTCCTTGGCGGCCAAGCTCAGCAGGATGCTCGCACCTGCAGGCTGGGGCATCGCTTCGGTGCTTGTGCTGGCCGCCTTCGCCTGGCTCATTTTCAAAGACAGAGTCAGCATTGAGCCCGCCGAACCCAAGTCAGAACCGGCGAAGCCTGCCGAAGTTGCTGTCCAAAAGCCCGAGCCCGTCAAAGCACCTGAGCCGATGCCTGCGGTGATTCCGCCCACGGCTGCGCCAGCTCCACCCGCACCAGCGATGGCAGTGGCCAAACCAACGTTGCCTTCCCCAGACAAGCCGGTGGTGAAGCCCGCCATGCCAGAGCTAAAGCCGTACGTCGTGCCCGAAGGTGCCGCTGGCGAGGTGGCACGACTTGATGGCCACGCAGGTTCCGTCTTTGCCCTGCAACTGCTCGGCGATCAGAGCCGCGTTCTCTCCGGTGGTGTGGATGGCACCCTGCGGCTCTGGGATCTCAGCACTCAAAAGCAGATCTACAGTGTGGAAGCGGGCCTCGATCAACTCTCCCGCCTGCAAATTAGCGCCGATGAAACGCAGGCCCTCGTCTTGAGTTACCGCAGCGACAAGCTGGCGCTCATCGAGCTCGCCACCGGCAAGACGCGCCACAGCGTCTCCTTTCCTGATGACAAGCTTCAGAACGCGGTGCTCCTCAAAGATTCGCAGACCATCGTCGCTTCGGGCTTTGGTGATGAAGGTTCCGCCAACCTGCTTCTCTGGAAGCCGGACTCCGGCAATGCGGATCTCATTCCCGTCTCTGGATACGCAGGCCGCAACTACAGCATGATGCTCACGCCAGAGGGTTCGGGAGTCATTCTGAGCGCCTCGAAAAAAGACGAAAGCACCACGGGCGTCTTCCGCCCGCAGCTCACCCATTTTGTGCCAGCCAGCAGCACCTTCACGAAACTCGATGCCGGCCCTCTGGGCTACATCACCCGTGTGCTTGGCCAGCCAGGCACTCCGGTGGTCTTGGTGACCGCATCCACTCCAAAGGTGATCAGCCTTCCTGACATGAAGGTCCTGCTTTCCCTGCCCGAGATCACCAAAGGCAGCTCGAATGTCATCAGCGCCGAGATCGTGGATGCCGGACGCCTTCTGCTGACTGGCTGGGATGACAGCACGCTGCGCGCGATTGATATTCCCAGCGGGGAGGAAGTCTGGCGGCAGACCACACCGGAGCCTGTGACGTCCATCGCTCTCAGCAAAGATCAGCGCTGGGCCGTGCTCAGCACTCGATACAAAGACGGAAGCAATCAGCAGCAGGGCGACTTCGACCTCCTCGTCTGGCGTTTGCCGAAATGGTCTGAGCTTGAGAGCGAGAAAAGCATGCTAGCCAGCATCGCCGAGCAGATGGCGAACCTTGAGGAGCACGATGCCGAGCTCGCCACCCTCCGCGCCAGCCTGCGCGAACGCGCTGCATTGCCGACACAGGCGGATCTCGACACTCAGCGTCAGAAGCTCGACGAAATGTACGTCGTGGCCCTGCGTCGTGATTACCCGCGCAGCTCGCCCACCGATCAGCAGGCCATCAAGGCGGAGATCGAGCGCATCGCTTTGCAGGGAGAGCTGCCAGCTCCGGGGCTGGATGCATCACTTCCGCCCGTGCTGCAAAAGCTGCGCGGCATCTATCGCCAGCAGCTTGCCAGCTTTGAAAGTGTTCATCATGAGGCCACCAAGACCGCCCTCCAGTCCGTGGATGCCGTTCTGAAGCCGTTGATGCAGAAACGTGAAAGTGCGGGAGACAAACTCGGGGCGCTGCGTGTCAAAGCCGTGCTCAAAGAGTGGCAGCAAACGCCGAATGCGCCGGTCGGAGATGGCGCGCCATTGCCCATCAAATCAGGAACAGCGGTAGGCACGCCCACGAAGCGCCCGGACCGCCCCGGCAGCGTCGTCGCCATCCAGCGGCTCGCCTTGAACACGAGCCCGATGACACCACCCATGGAGGTCAGCCGCATCCCGCGTGATCTCGGGCAGGCAGTCGCCGTCGCTGGAGCCTCCGAGCATGTCTTCGCCCTCCTGCCAGATGGCAAAGTGCGCGGCTGGGGAAACTGGAATGGCAGCGCTGTTGTCGTCCCCTCCGCAGCCACCGACGTCGTGCAGATCGACAGCACCAACACCTCCGCGCTTGCCCTGCTTGCCGACGGCCATGTCATCGCCTGGGGCCCGGACAATGCGGCCAGCGGCATCCGTTGGAAGTCCACTGACGGCAAAGCGCCCGTCCGCGTCTATGCCGGCGAGGATGGCACGGGCTACGTGCATCTTCAGGATGGCACCATCCAGCCCGTCGGCACCGTGACCCCCGCCGCGCCTGCGGAACTCAGTATCAGTCGTCAGCTCATTCGTCTCCCCATCCACGGCTGGATCGCCATCCTGCCCCGCGATGGATTGCCCCTTTTCTGGGGTAATGCCGCCCCGCCCGTGATCCCTCTGCCCGTTGATCTGAAGGACATCATCAGCCTCAGTATTTCCTCCAGTTTCGGCGTCGCCCTCCAGCGTGACGGCACCATGACAGGCTGGGGCCAGCTCGCCCAGGATCAGCGCTACCGCACCCGCAAGCTCACCTCCGCCACGAAGGTCTATCACGACTACGCCGAGCGAGTCTTCCCCGTGCATCGCAGTGACCACTCCTGGGAACTCGTACCAAATCCCAGCGTGCCCGAATACGTCGCCGAAGATCGCGGCAGTGTCACCGAAGGCCGGCTGCGTGGAGCCATCGACGCTGTCTTCACGCGTGAGTTTGTGATCGCGCTGAAACCCTGAGGCTCACTCCGGAAGCACTGGCTTCAGCGCCTCTGCCCAGACTGCATAGCCTTTTTGGTTCGGGTGCAAAGTGTCAGGCATGAGGTCTTTCGGAATGATGCCCAGCGGCCCCAGCCACTTCTCTGTGATGTCGAGGAAGGTCACCCCTGGACGTTTCCCCAAGTCGGCAATTCGCGTGTTGATGTCGCGAATCAGGGCTCGTTTTGGCTCCACCGGCATCAGGCCTCGCGGGAAGATCGCCATCAGGATGATCTTCGCCTCCGGGCACTTCGCCTGGGCTTGATCAACGATAGCCGTGATGCCTGCCGCGATCTCCTCCGGCGAGTTCGAGCGTGCGTTCACCGTGCCCGCCAGATTGTTCGTGCCGATGTGGATGACGATGGCCTTCGGTTTCAAACCATCCAGCTCCCCGAGTTCGATTCGCTTCAGCACGTTCTGCGTGCGATCCCAGCCAAAGCCGAGGTTCAGTACACGCCTGTTTCCAAACAAACTCTGCCAAGTCTCAGTGCCGCGATTGCCCGACTTCCCCGCCTCTGGCTGGCCACCCCAGAAATGCGTGATCGAGTCGCCGATGAGCACGATCTCGGGATTGATCTCCGCCTTGATCTTCATGATCGCATCGTGCCGCTCCTCCCAGCCGTAGCCGTCCTTTTCAAGCTTCCCCATGGGGATCACCGCCGTGTTCACCGTCGTCAGCAGCGGGATGTGTTTCCTGATGGAGGCCGCTACCTGCTGCCCGAGAAATTGATACCCAGGCTCGCCGAAGTGGACATCCTTCGGGTTCTGATACTCCGCCAGATGCGGCAGCATCGCTGCATAAAGATCGTCGATCTCCACGCCATGCTTTGCCATCACGCGTGCCGCCACCTCATTGCGCGCCACGAGATCCGCTGGGGTCGCATCCTTCATGCCGCCTTCCGCCACCGGCGTCGTGCTTGCCCAGATCACCTTGGCCCCTGTCGCCTTCAGTTGAGTCGTGATTTCATCCAGCCGCTTCTCGTAGTCAGGCAGCGGCGTCTTCCGGTCATGGATACCGAAGTTGAAGTGAATGATGTCCCACTTCCCATCACCCAGCCACACCTTCAGCTTCTTCAGTCCATTCGCCGTCGGTCCGCAATTCTCCGGCGCACGATGCACATTCGCCGCGCCTGCCAGTGCCTTCTGCGTCGCCAGCGTGTAGCCGCGCGAGACAGAATCACCGATCAGCAGCACGCGCGGCAGCTTCGGATCATCCTTCACATAGTCCCAGGCGGTGACACGACCCGCCAGCTTGTCCGCCTGATACAGCGGCAGATAAAAACCCATGCCGAGGTTCTCCTCCAGCACCGTTTCCCAGGCTTGCTGCTCCGGTGGAAGCGTCGCCTTCCACAGCGCAAACTTCTCCGCGATCACCTTGTTTGCCGCCGCCTTTTTCTCCGCTGCCTCCTTGGCATTGGTCGGCTCGTTCGCGTGGAGAGTCAGAGCCAGCAGGGAAGTGAGAAGAAGCAGTCGGAGTTTCATAGAGGCGGGTAACGAGGGTAAAACGACTTTTCAAGTCGTACACTGGTGAAGCGAGATTTTATCTCGCTTTCATGTGTGAGCTTCAAACTCACCTCCCCCTGCTGACTTCAAGCCAGCGTCGTCGAGCAGGTCTTCCCACTCACGCCGAAACGAACGCACAGAAGCCGTTACCCGCCGTTTCCGGGCGGACATCCATTGCTCGTGAAGCGTGTGTAGCCAGTGCATGAGGGAGAGTGGGAACGTAGAACGACTTTTCAAGTCGTACACTTGTGCGGTGAGATTCCATCTCGCCCAATGCAGGCGGGTTTCAAACCCGCCTCACCAGTTTACGAGTTGGAAACTCGTTCTACTCCATCAGCTCCGCGAGCCTGCTGCCTTCGACACGGACGACCCAGTTTTCGATGTTCTGCACCTGCTCGGTTTGTTCGTCGTAGGTGCGCTCGACGCGGCATTGCACGACGGTGTCGGCGTGCTGGAACATGGTGGGGAGACGGTCTTCGGGGAAGGCCATGATGAGTTGAAGGCCGAAGTTACGGGCCAACGCGAGACAGTCGTCGATGCGATCTCCGCTGAGCTTGCTGAAGGCTTCGTCCATGACCACGAGGCCGAGGTTTTGGGGATCATCGCGACGACCGAGGTCATACACGCGGCGGAAGGCGGCGAGCGTGGCGACAAAGAAGGGCGCTTGGTTCTCACCGCCGCTCTGTTTCTTCGCGCTTTTGTTCAGACTGATCGCGGCGGCATCGCCACGACCGGCGGGCTTGGCCTCGATGTCCCAGTGGTGGTAGTAGCGGTAGTCGAGAGCGCGTTGGTGGCGTTTGTCCTCGGGATTGTCGGCGGCGTCGATGGCGGCCATCAGCTCGGTTTTGGCACGCTCGATGTCCTCACGCCCGGCGGCGTTGAAGAGTTCCATCTCGCTGCCGCTGGGCAGACCTTTCTCCACAAGCGTCCAGATGGCGCTGTGGGCCTTGTCGGCACGGCTGGTGAGCTGGTAGCGCCAGCCGCCGATCTCGTGATCCATGGCGCGGTTGAGTTCGCGTTTGGTGCGATCGGCTTCACTAAGCTTCTCGCGGAGCACGTCGAGCACCTGATGCTGGAGCCGATCTTCCCACTCGCGTTTGGCTTCGAGGGCGGCGGTCTTGAAACGCTCCAGTTCATGCGATTCGAGGTCTTCACGGCGCTGATCATAGGCGTCGTTGTCTTCTGATTCGGCATCGAGCGCATCGCTGAGATCTGCATGAGCGGCGGCGAGTTCGCGGCGTTGCTCATCACGCAGACGGCGGGCTTCTTGAGCGCGGGTTTCGAGCTGAACGGCCAGCGTCGCAGCCATCTCGATGGATCGGCGCCACGACGTGGACTTCTGCCGCTCGGCGGCGATTCGCTTGCTGATCTCGTCATCGCTGATGCCACGCACAAGGACGAGTGAAGTCTGACGGGCGATGCGGGTCTGCTCTTCTTGGAAAACGCTTTCTTGAATGGATTCCTCAAGACGTGACTTCGCCAGCTCAAACGCCGTGATGGCCGTTTTGAGCCCGCCGATGCGTTCGTGGATGCCTTTGAGCGTGGCTTTCTGCACACGCAGGTTTTCCATGGCCTTTTCGTGATCCGGTGTGGCGAGGAGATTCCAGGTTTCCTGCTGCTCGCGGAGTTCCTCGCGCAGTTTGGGCAGGCGTTGGACTTCATCGGCGCCTTCTGGAGCGGTGAAGCGGTCGAGATGCCATTCCGCGCCGCGGTTCAAAAACACACGGAGGTCGTCGCGGTCATGCCGCACCTCTTCGATGACGGCGTCAGTCTCGCGTAGATCGTTCTCACATGAATCGCGAAGTCGACGCAACCCCTCTTCGCCAAGAGTAAGTTTTTCGGACGTTAGCTTCACGCGGCGCGGAGGGTCTTTGAGCCAGCCATCGAGAGAAAGCGCTCGCTCGTGCTTGTCGAGCTGCGCGGCCTTGTTCACGGCGACGATATCGCCAAGGAGCTGATCGAGCACTTTTCCGGCGATGGGGTGTTTCGTCTCCACCATCTCACGCAGAGAGCCTTTTTTGATGTCGGCGGTGATCGCGGCTGCCTCTTCGGCATGAATGAGCGGCTCGTTCGTGCTGCCGGTCTGCTGCGCCTGATCCCACGCGGCGCGGAAGTCCTCGGGAATGACGGCGCGGCGATGCGCTCCGAGAACGCTCTCGATGAGCGGCCACCATTTTTCAGCGGAAGCCTTCACCTCGACCACGCGACCGAGCACGACAGCTTTTTGTCCACGAGCGAGAAGCGCGTTCAGCAGGGGCGAACCTGTGTCTTGGCCCTTGCTGAGTTGCGTGAGATCCTTGTGCAGCGCAGCTTTGCGCATCTCATGCTCGGCGAGCCGTGCATCGACCGGACGGAGCTGCTCCTTCGCCTCATCGCGCAGCTTGATGTAGGCATGCACTGAATCGCGGGCGGCGGCGAGCGCCTTAGTCTCATCCTTGCTGTGCATGCCAGAGATGGCGGCGGAGGCATCCGCGCTGTCACTGAGCTGGAGGCGTGCGGCATGCAGCGTCCAGTCCTGCAGGTGGCGCACATGGGCGCGAATGCGCTCGTGCAGGCTGGTGGAGATGCCGGTGAGCCGATCGATCTCGTTTCCTAGGTCACGGCGGCGGCGGTCGATCTCTTCCAGCTTGAAGGCTTTGTCGCCCAGTGCAGCACGGGCAGCCTCCTCGGTGTGCTCGAGGCGCTCGCGTTCACTGATGGCCTGCTCGTGGGCGCGGAGGTTGTCCTCATGCTCGGCGAGTTTTTCCTCCAGCTCGGCGCGGCTGCGAGTGAGGCTTTCCAGCGCTTCTTCATGCTTCAAAGCCTCACTCAAATGCGAGTAGAGGGCGGATTCACGCTTCGAGGTGCTCCAGTCCTGATGATGCGCGGAGATGCGCTTCAGACGCTCAAGCTGGTCATACATTTTCTCCAACCGCTCCTGCGCTCGACGATGCGCATCCACGCTGGCTTTCACGGCCTTCACATCCGGCATTCCAGGTTCGAGCAGGAACTCGCGGACGAATTTTTCGAAGTTGCTCTCCGGCTCGAAGGCCATGGCACGAGGCAGGGTCTTGCCCATCTGCTCGGGATCGAAACCGAGATGCGAGCGCAGCGCCATCTCATCAAGGTAAGCCTTCTGGCGGTCCCAGACATCGCCGTCGAGTTCGCGCTTCACTCGCGTGCGGAATTCATCTTCAGGCAGGAACTGCATCGCCTGCGGTCCGGCTTCGTTGTTGAGGAAATCCTGCCAGGCGAGGCGGCGTCCAGTGCGGAACCAAATCGCCGAAGGTTTCGCCGTGGGGCCTTCATACTCGATGCGTGCTCCCCAGGTCTCGCGACGAGGTTCGGTCTCGCCAGATTCCAGCGGCCAGGTGAACTCCAGCGCGGCGAGCGTGACACTGCTGGGTCGCAGGTAGCGCTCGGCACCGTCACGACCGGTGGTGTTCGTATCGCAGAGGCAGTAGCCGCGCAGTGAACGACCACTGCCAGCACCGGCGGCGGCTTTGTTAAAGCGGCTCTGCTGCTCCCCGAGCATCACGAACTGAATGAGGTCCAGCAAAGCGCTTTTGCCGCTGCCATTCGCTCCCGTGATAAGCGTGAGACCTGCGACGTCGATGAACTGCCGGTAGCCATACCAGTTCACCGCGAGGATGCGACTGAGGGTGATGCGCGAGTTCATGTTGGCACCTCCTGTTCGGCATCGCGAGCGGGTTGATGGGCTTCGATCCGTGCTTGCCAGGCCGTGATGTCATCAAAGGGAATGACGCGGGCGAGGCTCGGCAAGATCTCGATCTGCATCTCGCCTGTCTGAGTCATGCCTTCAGGCTTCAAAGTGCGGATCAGACGATGCCGACGAAGCTTGGGAAGCGTGGAGTCGATCTGTGCGGGGCTCGGCGGCTCGATGCGGTCGAAGAACACCTTCAGTGCCGCCCAGAGCTGATCCACGGTCACGATCACGGCTTCCTGAGTGCCGGTGCTGATTTCATCATCATAGAGCCGCCACAGCGCGAGCAGCACCAGTGTCTCGTCTTTATCAAAACGACCCAGAAGCAGGCAGGACTCCGTGCGTGGCCGCGCCTGGAGCAGCGAGTGCTCGTCATCAATGATCAGCTCCAAAGCCAGCGGCGCGAGGTAGTCCTCAACATGCGTGCGGTAGTGGTCGCGTGCCAGCATATAGAGCTCTCGCCCGCTGCCTTCATCACCCAGCAAGACGCCGCGACCAAGCAGCTCCGCCAGCACCTCGCGCAGCGCGGCGCGGTCACTGTCCGGCACATCACTCCAAAAGGAGCGGGGCCAGAGAGGGTCGGAGGAGGTGGCAGACATGGGGCGCGGATGATGGCGTGGCGTGGGGCTAGCTCAAGCCTCTCTTGTGATGGCAAAGCGCTCGATGCGATGCCCGGCGAGTTGGTCGTGCTCGATGATGTGCGGTTCAAGGCCGTTGCGGCGGCGCAGGCCATCGACACTCCAGCGGACGCGTTTTCCCGCGAGGGCCGGGGCGTGCTCGTAGGCGACGACGGCGAGCAGATCGAGTAGGTCGTCGGTGGTCTCCAAAGTGATGTCTTCGGTGCTCGTGCTGCCTTTTTTGGTCGGCAAAAGCTTAGCAACGAGGCGGGCGGCACGCTGCGGAGTGAGGGCGAGCCGCTGGCGCTCTTTCCACGCGGCGAGAACCTCGTCCTCGCTTTGCTTCGAGGCTCCACTTTGACCAAAGGTGAGATCGACGGGCGACTTCGTGCGGCGTGGTTTGTAGAGGGACTCGGTGCCGTAGAAGAACTTTGTTTCGACACAGCGCGGGGTGAAGTCGGCTGCCTGCCCGGCAAACTCGGAGAAGCGGCTGCCAGCGTGCGTGGCATTGATGGCATCGCAGTAAGCTTTGATCAGCTCCGGGCGGCGGCCGCGAAGCTCGGTCTGGTAGCGATAACGCTGCTGGCTGAGTCGATTGAAGGCAGCCATGCGCAGGTCGATGGCTTCCGCGCGGCGTTTGAGGCCGCCGAGATCGCGCTCGAGCTTCGTGAGCATCATCACGGCATGGTCATAGGCGTCGCGATCCTCGTAGCCGTAGTGCTCGCGCAGACCGGCGGCGAGCCGCACGCGCATTAGCGGATCATCGTGACGCTCGGAGATGGTGCTGCGGGCATTTTCGATCCTCGTGAGCAGTCCCCCACGACGAAGCGCATCATAGCAGACCATGTGCTGACCTTGGCCGAACTCTTCATAAAGCAGGCTGAGCGTGTCGGCGGCGGTGGCGGTCTGCCTTTGCCGCTGCTCGAAGCTAGTGACGATTTTCTCTACGGCGTGAAGCTGCTCGATGGCACGCTCGAGACGCTGGGACAGATCAGTGATGGTGGAGCGAAGTTGGTCGGGCTGTTTGATCTGCGGATCGAGCACGCCGCGCTCTTCCAGCGTCTGGCAAAGGCCGCGCAGGGTGTCGGCGAAAGTCTTCAGCTCAGCGACGCGATCCTCCGCGAGGTCACGCAGCATGCGCAGCAGAGGTCGAAGTCCCGGTGTGATGACGGCCCAGCGCTCATGCAGGCCGAGCGTCTGGTCTTCGAGCCATCCGGCGGCGATGAGGCGATTGAAGAACTGCCCGGCGCGCTGTCGTGCATCACGAAGAGCGGCTCCTTCATCCTCGGCGAGCAAGGACAGCGGATGTTTGGCGATGACTTCCTTGATGATCTCCGTCGTCTCCCGCTGCGAGAGTCTGCCTGCCTCGCCCGCTTCCTCGATCAGCCGGTCCGCACAGTCCACATAGACCGGCGCGGAGGGCCGGGCCAGCGGGCGGAAGAAATCCGCCGAGACGCTGCGGCTGAGGCGGGTGCTGAGGGTTTCGGACATGGCGGGTCAAGAGGTCAAGAGATGGTCCGGCTGGTCAAGCGGGGAGCTTTCCAATGAATTCTTGATCTCTTGACCCTCGCGCCAGCCACAGGCACCTTCTCGCAGATTGAAAAAATTCGTCTCCAAGCTATTCAAGCTCGTGATCGGCAGCTGTTTGCTGGCGGGGGTGGTTTATTTGACCACAGATGCCTTTGGGCGGACGTGGCGTGAGTTTGTGATCGGGGAGTTGGCCCAGCGCGGGCTGCATGTGGACTTTAAACGACTTCTGGTGAATCCCATCGGCGGGATCTCGGCGCGGGAAGTGCAAGTCTTCACGGATGGGGAGCGCAAACAGGTGCTCATTGAGATGGACCATCTGAATCTCGACTTCAATCTGGGCAAACTGCTGGAGAAGAAGTTCGTGGTGGAGGGGGTGGAACTGAGCCACACCAATGTCACTCTGCCGGTCGATAGTGAAGACCTCGTGACTGGGCGCGAAGCTGCAGTGATTCAGATCGAGGATCTGAGCGCGCGTGCCTTCATTCAGGACGGACGAATCGATCTGCAAGAGGCGGAGGGGAAGCTCTCAGGCATTGTGCTGCACATCAGTGGTGAGTTGCTTTTGCCGACCAAGATTGACACTCCTCCCAGCACTCCCGGCAAAGGTGAACCTTCAGCGATGCAACGAGTTCAGAGCCTGCATGATCATCGAGTGATGATCCGCAAGGGACTGGAGTGGCTGAAACGATTCCAGTATGTCGGTACACCGAAGTTAAATCTCGAAGTTCATGGCGAGCTGACCCGGCCCACGGAGATGAGCGCACGGCTCTTTTTCGAGGCGGCGGGTCTGAGCTACGGCAGCTACACCTGCGAGGCGCTGCGTGCGGAGGCGCAATATGAGGCCGGCTTTGTGGACCTGACGCGTTTTTATCTCAAAGACCGGCTCGGTGAGGTGAGCGCGAGCGCTACCTGGAATATGGGCGCGGAGGATGTACGATTTCATCTCACTTCGAGTGCTGATCTGCCGGGCGTGGCGCAGGCATTTCTCGACAATGACAATCTGCGCGAGATCGTCTTCTACGAGTCACCCCATCTGGCACTGGAAGGTGTGTGGCACGTGAACGGGCCGCTCGCGAGTCACAAGCGTCCGGTGCATGTGACGGGCAGGCTGGATTGCGGACGCTTCAGCACTCGCGGCGAGGTCTTCGATGGGCTGGCGGCGAACATCGGCGTGGCACCAGAAGGTGTGTACATTCGCGATCTGCTTTTGCGACACAAGACGGGCACGATGGCGGCACAGTCGCTCGTGCATGAGGGGCAGGGAGCGCGTTATGAGGTCTTGCTTCGTATGGATCCGAATGCCTTCCTACCCTTTGCGAAGATGAAGCAGACGCGGGACATCATTCAGCGGTTCGAATTCAGTCCAGAATCTTCCATCCATCTGGAACTGACAGGCAGTGGTCCGGTGTTTGACCCGCAGAAATGTCTGAACCAGGGCCGAGGTGATTTGAGGAACTTCAAGTACCGTGGCTTGCATCTGGAGGAGTTGCAGGCGGACGTGGAGTTTCAGCATCCGATGCAGCACTATCGGAACGTTAAAGTGCGACGCGCCGAAGGTGTGGCCGAGGCCGCTCATGTGGAAGTGGATGACGTGGCGAAGTGGGTGAAGCTCGAAGGCACGAAGTCGGGGATCGATCCGGTCGGTCTAGTCGGAGTCTTCGCTCCGAAGACGGCAGACATCGTGGCGAAGTATCGGCTGCCAAACACGACGCAGGCTGAGGTCTCGGGCACGATCTTTTACAAGGATCCCACGAGAAGTGATTTCATGGTGAAGTTCCAGCATCCGAGTGGCACGGGGCGCTACTCCTTGTTTGATGAAGATTACATCATCCGATCTCCCAGGGGGGAGCTTAGCTTCAAAGGAATGGATATGGATTTTGATGTAAGCGGCCAGCTTTTCGGCGGGCCGATGAGTGCCAAGGGGCGTGTGGATCTAAGGCCTGAGTCGGATAACTTCAGTGTACTGGTCACTGCCGCCAAGTTCCCCTATGAGGTCTTCAGCAAGGACATGCCTTTTGAGAAGGTGCGGGCGGAGGTATTCGAACGTGGCAAGGGGGTTAACTTTGATGTTCAAGCCGCCGTGATGGGGGGTAATTTCACGCTCAAAGGTGCCACGGCTGGAGCGCGTGATCCGCAGGCTTACGCCGGTGAGATGCAGATGAAAAACATCAGCCTGCCCAAGTTTGCGGAAATCTACTGGAAGGGTAATGACTCGCAGGGAGATGCCACGGGTTACTTCAAATTCACCGGCAAGTTGAATAACTGGCAAGCGCTCAAAGGTACGGGCGCGTTAACGATCTTGAACGGCAATCTTTACTCCATTCCCATCGTCGGAATGCTGGCCCCAGTGCTCGGTACCATCCTGCCGAAACAGATCGCGGGATATAACATCGCCAAGGAGGCGGACTGCACCTTCAGCGTCGCTGATGGTTTTATGGTGTCGAAAGATTTTGAGGCTCTGACCAGCACCTTCAAAATCCTGCTTGATGGAAGCATCGACTTCATCAACGACCAGCTCGACATGAATGCCCAGGTGCGCGTGCGCGGACTGCCTGGCATTGTCTTCCTGCCGTTCAGCGAATTGCTGGAATACAAAGGTACGGGTGACACGGCGAATCCCAAGTGGGAGGCCAAGCTTTTGCGCGGTGTCTCGCAACCTGACAGAGCATCCCGTCCCGAAACCAACCCGGAGACGATGAAGGAAGCGGGGGACAAGGCAGCAGATTCAATCAAGCCACTGCTCCCGCAATTGAAGAAGGCGCTGACGCCTCTTTTCAAGAGTCCGGGAAGCCGCTGAGAAAGGCGTTCTGATTATTCTCGAATAAACAGACGGCTATTCCTGTCCATTGAACCGCACTCACCTGTGCTGCCATGAAAAAGACCTCCACTTCCTCCTCGGTTCTTGAATCCTTGGAATCACGCCTTGCCCCCGCAGGCATCGTCAGTCTCAGTCTCTCTACCAGCGGCGCTCTCACGATCGCGGGCGATGCCCTGGCGAATGACCTGCAGATTACCGAATCCGGCAATGACTGGACCATCGCCTCCCAGGTAGGTGGAGACACGCTGTTCGAAATGAATGGTGGTCCTGCACTCTCCAGCATCACCTTTGCAGCTCCTCTCTCTCTCAAAGCCAGCCTTGGCGCGGGGAACGATGACATGCTCATCTCTGAGGCCATCATTCCAGGCGCTGTCAGTATCGACGGCGGCGAGGGAGATGACATCGTGGATCTCACCAGCACGAGCATCGGTGGTGCCACGGCGATTCGTCTCGGCAATGGGCATGATTACTTCACCGCAGGTGGCGACCTCTTCTTTGCCAAGGGCTTCTCTGTCGATCTCGGCACGGGACAAAACACCTTCGACGTGAATGCGACGACGCTGCTTTCCAATGGCAGCATCAGCGCCGTTGCTGGTGGATCAGCCGTTGAGCAGCAGACCTTCATTTTAGCCGCTGAGCTGGGGGATGTGAAAGGTTCTGTGACCCTGCGCACTAGCACAGCAAGCTTCACAGACTTTGAGATTGGTGCGCTGACAGATGACAGCCTTCGAGTGACAGGAAATCTTACCCTCACCGCTGCCGCTGGAGATGACCTTGTCACGCTCGCGGGTAACATCGAAACACTGGGTGCCTTCGCTATCGGACTCGGTCATGGTGCCAACAGCGTGCTCACGGACGATGCCGCTTTGATCAAAGCCAACGCCCTAAGTTATGCTGGCGGCAGCCATCAGGACAGCGTCACCTTTGCCAATGAAGTGCTGCAAGTGACAGGCAACATGAGCTTCAACGGCGGTGCGGGCACCAACCTGCTCGACCTGAATCCTGCCAGCGCGCTGAGCATCGGCGGCAGATTGAGCTACAGCGGTGGCAACGGAAATGATGCGCTGATCATTGACGGACCAAGTGTCATCATTGGTGGCGCAGTGAGCATGGCTGTTTCTTCTGGGAACAATGCCTTTGGTCTTAATGCCGTCAGCGGTTCTGTCGGTGCCTTCTCATACTCTGCTGCCGCTGGCAATGATGTGGTGGATGTCGGCGAAAGCACCGGCGTCTCCAGCCTCGTGACTGTGCGTGGCAATGTCAGCATCAACACAGGTGCTGGAAGTGCGGATGTGATGGTGCGTGATGCCGACATCTACGGCAATCTCACGGTGAACACCGCTGTCGCCTTCGGCGGCATCGACATCGTGCGCCTGATCGACAGCGACTTCCGAGGCAATGTCGGCATCAATCTGACCGGTGGCGCTGAAAGCGATGTCATCGTGCGTGATGGGATCTTTGATCGTGCAGTGACCATTAATACCGGTGGCGGAGATGACTATGTGGCCTTCGATACGGACACGGACGTCTCTTCCATCTACAGCATCTTTGACGGCTACGTGCGGATCAATCTTGGCGCAGGCAATGACATCTTCGCCGCTGGCTCAAACCCTGCCGTGGATACGGTGGGCAATGACTTCAACAGCTACGTCGATGTGAATGGCGGCACCGGTTATGACCGCGCTTACTTCATGCACTTCGACTACAACAATGGCTTCAACGGACCGCTGCCCTGGACCTACAGTGTCGAGGAAGCTTACTGATCGGCTGAATACTGGTGAGCCCGTCCGTGACGACGGGCTTACTTTTTGCCACTCTTGATGAACTCCTCGCGGCTCAGGCTGCCGCTGCCATCCGTGTCGAATCTGGGAAAGCGCTTTGGTGCTTCATCGGGGTCGGGCTGGTTGGCGAGGAATTCTTCCTTCGTGAGCTTGCCGTCTTTGTCCTTATCACGCTGATCAAACATTGCGCCACGATCTTTGCTCGGCTCGGATTTCTTGGGGGCGGGCTTGTTTTGGATCTGTGACTTGGCTTCGGGATGCTTCGCCAGCAGGGCGCGGAGTTCGGTCACGATGGCGGGCTGATCACTGGCGAGGTTCTTCGACTCCAGCGGGTCGGCTTGATAGTCGTAGAGCTCGAACACGCCCTTGTCGGCACTCGCGCCGATGGGCTTCCATTCGACGAGACGGTAACGATCCGTGCGGATGGCGCGGCCCAGTCCTTCGCTGCGTGGATATACATGGATGGTATGGTAGCGAGTGCTGGCGGAGGGATCTTTCAGCACGGCAGTGAAGCTGCGGCCATCGAGTGTCGTCGGCGTGGGAAGCCCGGCCAGCTCGGCGAGTGTGGGGTAGATGTCCACGGTCTCGATCAGTGACTGCGTGCGTGAGCCTGCCTTCGTGACGCCGGGCGCGCTGACGATCACGGGGATGCGTGCGGCCTGCTCGTAATTCGAGTGTTTGCACCACATGCCGTGATCCCCGAGATGCCAGCCGTGATCTCCCCAGAAGGCGATGATCGTGTTTGTGGCGAGGCCCGTGGCATCGAGCGTGTCGAGCACCTTGCCGAGTTGGGCGTCCATGTAACTCGTGGCGGCATAGTAGCCGTGGATGAGGTGGCGCTGCTGCTCGGGAGTGACGGGGCCTTTATCCGGCATGTCTTTGTATTGGCGCAGCTCTCCCCATGATGTCGGGGCAAAGGCGGGCGCGCCTTCAGGTGCTTTGTCGGACGTTGGCTGCGGGAGTGTGGCGGGATCATGCAGGTCCCAGTATTTCTTCGGTGCGACGAAGGGTAGATGCGGCTTCAAAAAGCCGACCGCAAGGAAGAAGGGTTCGTCAGGCTTTCCCTTCGCTGCTTCGAGACGCTTGATGGCTTCTTCGGCGATCATGCCGTCACCATAGCGATTGTCAGGCACATCGGCGCTTTCTGTCGGTGCTCCGCGAGGGAGCTTCCAGGCTTCGGTTTTGTTTTCAAACAAGGCCTGTTCACGAGTGGACTCTGGCGGGTTATTCTCCTTCAGCGCATAGCTGATCGTCTTTGGCGAGTAATGCGGCACGCTCCATGAGGCCTCGTCATTCACGTTGCCATGACCGACGTGGAAGATCTTGCCGAGACCTTCCGCGCGATAGCCGCTGTTTTTGAAATGTTGCGGCAATGTCACGGCATCGGGAGCACCTTTGCGGAAGTTCGTGCTGAGCTCGTAGATGCCGAGGGTCTGCGGGCGCAGGCTAGTGAGAAGCGCATTGCGTGAGGGCGAGCACACGGCCTGATTGCAAAAGGCCTTTTCAAAGATCATTCCGCGTGCGGCGAGTCGGTCGATGTTCGGCGTCTTCGCGTGGCTGTCGCCGAAGCAGCCGATGGTGGGTTTCAGGTCGTCCACGCAAATGAGCAGGACATTGGGCTTTGCCGCAGAGAGCAGAGGGCAGAGAGCGAAGAGGATGAGAAAGGGGCGCATGAGGCGGCTGGGAACGATGCCGCACGGCCTATCTTGCAGCGCGCCAGAGGCCCTCAGTCATGACGATCTTCGGATGCTCGGGGATGCCA
Source organism: Prosthecobacter sp. (assembly GCA_044361885.1). Classification (GTDB taxonomy): domain Bacteria; phylum Verrucomicrobiota; class Verrucomicrobiia; order Verrucomicrobiales; family Verrucomicrobiaceae; genus Prosthecobacter. The sequence goes on from JBIKIA010000021.1 coordinate 20,243, forward strand.
CGTTCATTCTGCTGATGCTGGGCCACCAGCAAGTCCACGGCGGCAGCGCCAAGCACATGTGCCTGCTGATCGATGCCAGCGATGCTGGGGCAGTCGGCACGCCAGCCGAGGGTGACATGCGCGGTCTTATTTCCCGTGGGGAACCAGTCGGCGAGAAGATGGCCGGCTTCGATGACGACATCGGGTTTGGCAGACTTCAGCCATGACTGGAAATCCGTGCGACTGATCTCACGGGGCAGGCAGATCAGCTCGGAAGCCTGCGCGAGCGGCAGTGGATGA
>JBIKIA010000434.1:0-4401 GCA_044361885.1 Prosthecobacter sp.
GGACCACGCGGAGATCCTGCGCCGTGTCGCACTCCCACGCTCGGGCAAAGAAGCGATGCCGAAGCGCGGTACGCCACTCAGCGCGGTGGAAGTGGCTGCACTGAAGGCCTGGATGGCGGCGGGCTCCATCTGGCCTGACTCCATCCAAGCAGGCAGGCACTGGAGCTACATCCCGCCCCAGCGTCCTGCTTTGCCGCAGGTCAAAGACGCCGCGTGGGCCAAGCATCCCGTGGATCGCTTCGTCGCTGAGCGGCTGGAGAAGGCGGACATCCCTCACTCGCCCGAGGCCGACCCCGCCGTGCTGTATCGGCGGCTCTCGCTGGATCTCACCGGCCTGCCTCCCGCCATCTCCGAGGTGGATGCCTTTGTGAAAGCTCACGCGCAGGATGCCGACAAATCCGTGTCTGCCGCCGTGGATCGCTTGCTCGCCTCGAAGGAGTTCGGCGTGCGCTGGGCCCGGCCCTGGCTGGACGTGGCGCGCTATGCGGACTCCCACGGCTTTCAGCGCGATGACCTGCGCGAGATCTGGGGCTTCCGCGACTGGGTAGTGAAGGCACTGAATGCGAACATGAAGTTCGATCAATTCACCATCGAGCAGGTCGCTGGCGATTTGCTACCCAATGCCACACCGGAGCAGATCGTCGCCACCGGCTTCCACCGCTGCACGCCGACAAATGTGGAGGCGGGCACGGAGCCGGAAGAGAGCCGCATCAATCAAGTCATCGACCGCGTGAACACCACCGGAGCCGTCTGGCTTGGCAGCACCCTGGAGTGCGCCCAATGCCATAACCACAAATACGATCCCTTCTCCCAGAAGGACTACTACCGCCTGCTGGCCTACTTTAACAACACCGTGAAGGAAGCGGAGCGCACCAACCCGAAGACGCCGGGCAGCATCAAGTTCGACGGCGTCCCCGCACCGCTGCCTGATGCAACGCTCGCCGATAAAAGGCAGCAGTTGCAGCAGAAGATCGCTGCGCTGGAAAAGAGCCGCGAGATCGCACCAGTGGCAGAGAAGCCTGAACTCGGCTCCATCGCGCTGAAGCCCGTGGCGGTGGACATCGAGAGCGGCGCGGAGACTGAGCTTCAGCCGGATCAGAGCCTGCTCTTCATCGGCGAAGGCCCGGACAAGGACGTCTATGAGATCGAGTATGACCTGCCCGCCGGAGCCATCACAGGACTGATGATTGAGGCCCTGAGCGATGACTCTCTCCCCGGCAAAGGACCAGGCCGTGGTGTGGCAGGCAGGCCGAACATCGTGCTCCAGCACCTCGAAGCTTCGGTAATCTCTGCCAAAGAGGCATCCGAGACGAATCTCAACTTTTGTTCGGCTCACGCCAGCTTCTCGCAGTCGAATTTCCCCGTCGCAGGCCTCGCCGATGCCGATCCCAAAACAGGCTGGGCCATCATGCCGCGCTTTGGCCAGAGTCATTGGGCCGCGCTGACCTTGACCCAGCCTCTCGCCGCCTCACCGGGCTCGCGTTTGAAGCTGAAACTCGTGCAGCAGTATGGCGGCGGACGCGTGATCGGACGGCTGCGCGTCTCCGCCTTCCAGGGGGATGTGCTCGCGTCTCTGCCCAAGACTGAAGAGCCTGAAGCTGCCTCCCCAAAGCTCACCAAGCAGGAGCGCCAGCTCGCTTCCTTGAAAAAGCAGCTCGCCGACCTGAAGCCCGTCACCACCGAGGTCATGCGGGAGCTGCCCGAACCCAGAATGACGGCCATCTTCAAGCGCGGCGTTTATACCGATCACGGTGAACCCGTGAAGCCCGGCACGCCGGAGATCATCGACAGCAAGGCGGACGCCACGCCGAATCGACTGGGCCTGGCGAAGTGGCTGGTGAGTCGTGACAATCCCCTGACGGCTCGTGTGACGGTGAATCGCTGGTGGGCGGAGATTTTCGGGCACGGCATCGTGGCCACGGTCGAAGACTTCGGCATCAAAGGCATCCCGCCCACCCATCCCGAGCTGCTCGACTGGCTGGCCGTGGAGTTCATGGAGCGCGGCTGGGACATGAAGCACGTCTTGAAGCTCATCGTCACCTCGCGGGCCTATCGTCAGGCCAGCCATCTCGCCGAGGCTGGCCTAGCCAAGGATCCCGAAAACATGCTGCTCTGGCGCGGCCCGAGGCATCGCATGGATGCCGAGATGATCCGCGACAACGCCCTCGCCATCGCGGGATTGATCGATTTAAAGCAAGGCGGTGTGCCCATCCGCCCACCGCAGCCATATGGCCTCTGGGCCAAGGTCGGCGGCCAGCAGTACAAGTATGAAGTCAGCCCCGGCAGCGAGCAGTATCGCCGTGGGCTCTACGTCGTGCTGAAGCGCGGCTCCCCGTATCCCAGCTTCGTGAACTTCGACGCCAGCGCCCGCACCGCCTGCGTCGTCCGCCGCTCCAGATCGAACACGCCTTTGCAGGCACTGACCCTCCTCAATGACCCCGTCTATGTCGAAGCCGCCCGCGCCTTTGCCGAGAGGCTCGCCAAAGAGCAACCCTCCAGCGATGTCGAGTCCCGCCTCACCCACGCCGTCCGCCTCGCCCTCTCCCGCGAACCTCGTGCCGGTGAGATCACCGTGCTGCGTGCGCTTTATGATCAGCAGCACAAGTCCGGCGGCGAAACCAAAGCCTGGCAGGCCGTCACCAGCGCCCTGCTGAATCTCGACGAGACGATCACGAAGGTGTGATTGTCGGCGGATTGTAAAATCGTCTGCCCGACCTCAAATCGATGTTCCCATATCGTGGACAGTCTTGATAGCTTGGTGCACGCTATGAAAACGACTCCGCTCTATGCCGCTCTGCTGGCTGTTGTGCTCCTTCACTCCGCCGCTCACGCCCAGTGGCCGAAGATGCTCGATGACTGGAAAACCTGGGCCACCTGGGATGAAACAAAGAACGAGGGCAAGCCGACGCCGTTCAACAATCCGGCGCAGTTGCTGCCGCTGTGGTATTCGCCGGTGGAGATCCAGGCGCAGGCGGCGGGAGGCAGCTTTGCTTTCACCGTCGATGCTCGCGGGCATGAATGGGCCGCCCTTCCGGGCGATGCTCAATGCTGGCCGCAAGCCGTGACGCTGGATGATCAACCGGCGACGGTGGTGAGTCGCGATGGCGTGCCTTGTGTGGAGTTCACGGCGGATCGCAAGGCGGTGGTGAAAGGCAGCTTCCAATGGAGCGCGATGCCGCAGTCGTTGCATCTGCCGATGCAGATCGGCGTGCTGAATCTCCAGCTTAACGGCCAGCCGGTGGAGTCGCCGGTGTGGGATGCGGAGGGCCGTCTCTGGCTGCAACGCACGGGCACGGAACCTGCGGACAAAGATTTTATTTCCGTGCAGGTGCATCGACTCATCAGCGACGGCTCGCCGCAGTGGCTGCACACGCAGGTGGAGCTGAGCGTGGCGGGAAAGAGTCGCGAAGAAGCGCTCGGGCATGTGCTGCCCGAAGGCTGGCGGCTTTCCTCTGTAGAGGCAGCGGTGCCCTGCGCGGTGGATGATGCAGGTCGGCTGAAGGTGCAGGTGCGGGCGGGGAAGTGGGTGATCAAGATTGCGGCCTTCCGCACGAGCCCGGCGCAGTCGGTGAGCTATGCGAAGGATGCCAAGCCGCTCGTGGCCGAGGAGTTGGTGGGCCTGCAACACGAGCCGGCTTTCCGTCTCGTGGAGATCAGCGGCATCCCAGCGGTGGATGTGGCGCAGACGACCTACCCGGAGCCTTGGCGGCAGTATCCGGTGCACCAGTGGGCGACGGGGCAGGCGTTTCAGATCGAGGAAAAGATGCGTGGCATGGGCGTGCGGAAGCCGCAGGGCATCACGATCAAGCGCAGCTTCTGGCTGGATGAAGACGGCAAGAACATGACCTATCAGGACGACCTCAGTGGGCAGGGGCAGCAGACCTGGCGACTGGATGCGGCGGAGGGTCACAAGCTCGGCGCGGTGAAGATCGGCGGAACCGGACAGCTCATCACCAAGAGCCCCACCAACGGTGCCGAAGGCGTGGAGATCCGCGACAGGAACCTGAGCCTGCAAGCCGTGGGCCGTCTGGAACGCAGCGCCCGCATCGCCGCCACGGGCTGGCAGCACGATGCGGAGTCGCTGAATGCCGAGCTGAATCTCCCGCCCGGCTGGCGGATGCTGGCGGTGTTTGGCGCGGACTACAGTCATGGCGACTGGCTGACGTCGTGGTCGCTCTTCGATGTCTTCCTGCTGCTCATCGTCACGCTGGCGGTGTGGAAAGCCTGGGGCTGGAAGACAGCCATCGTGGGCTTGCTCGGCATCCTCGTGACCTACCATGAGCTGAACGCCCCGCGCCTCACCTGGATGATCCTCATCATCGTGCTCGCCGCCGCCCGCTGGGCGCCTGCGACGACGCTGCCCCGGCTGGTGAACGGCATCAAGCTCGCCGCGCTGCTGCT
>JBIKIA010000043.1:0-16074 GCA_044361885.1 Prosthecobacter sp.
TCATCCAGCAGATCCAGCAGTCGCTGTATCCGCAGTTGGAACCGTATCGGACGACTTGGCAGGAGGAACGCGATGACACAGGCATCACATACCATGAAGTGAGTGCTCCCGCTGCCCCAGCCCCCATGCTTGCGGAGGCTGACAACTTTAGTGATCGAGCAGTCGGTCAGGTGCTGCGGAAGTCCGCCAGCTATGAGGGCAAGCCTTCTGCCAAGTCCAACCTCCTCTACGACACCAAAGCCAAGATCCAAACCGGTCCGGCAGTGCCGCAGTGGAAGTGGCGGGAGGTCAGCTTCGGCTGGCGTGGTCCAGTGGCGGCAGATGAAAAGATCTCTCTCTGGCTGATCCCGAGTGGCGTGGAGCGTCTCATCGGTCTGTCACGTGTCGGCTTGATCCTCTTACTCGTCTGGATGCTACTCGGCCGTGGTCGTGACTTGCCGACGATTCCGAAGATGCCTTTCACGGGCGCTCCGGCATCCACGGTGATGCTACTTCTCGCCCTGCTCATGAGTTTGGGCTCTGCCCAAGCGCAGATGCCTTCTGAAGAAATGCTGAAGCAACTCCGCGAGCGGGTGCTCGAAGCCCGTCCGCAACAGCCGCAGCGCGCTGAGATTCCACAAGTGCGGCTGAAGCTGGCAGGGCATCGGCTGGAGATGGAGGTGGAGATCCATGCCAGCGAACTCGTGGCCGTGCCGCTGCCCGGCAAGCTGCCTGCCTGGAGCCCTGTGAGTGTGGGCGATGCCGTGACGATGCGTCATGAAGGTTATCTCTGGGTGCTCGCCACGCCCGGTGTGCAGACGGTGAAGGTGGCCGGCATCATCCCACCCGGCGCGGAGTGGCAGTGGAGCTTCCTTTTGAAACCACGACAGGTGCAGATCGACGCCGCAGGCTGGACGGTCACGGGCATGAAGCCGAATGGTGTGCCCGAGGATCAGGTCTTCTTTGTGGAGCAGAACCGCACGGCCAGTGCCGAGGCGGCTTATGACCAAAAGGACTTCTTCCCCGTCGTGCGCATCGAGCGCGAACTGGAGCTAGGCCTCATCTGGCAGACCCGCACGCGGGTGAAGCGACTCTCGCCCACGGGCAAAGCCATCTCGCTCAGCGTGCCATTGCTGGCAGGCGAGCGTGTGATGAGCGCAGGCATGAATGCCGACAAAGGACGCATCGAAGTGCGCTTCGGCGCGGCGGATGCGGAGGTGAGCTGGGAGAGTGAACTCGCGCCTGTGCCCGAACTAAATTTGCTAGCCGAAGCAAGCGAGAGCTGGGTGGAACACTGGACGCTCACCGCATCACCCGTCTGGAATGTTCATCACGATGGGCTGGCCCCAGTCTATGAAGCGCGGCAGACACAGCTCGTGCCGACTTGGACTCCGTGGCCCGGCGAAACCGTGAAGCTCACCGTCTCACGCCCCGAAGCCGTGCTGGGGGCCACGACCACCGTGCATCGCGCCCACCAAAACACGCGCCTCGGTGATCGCCAGCACAGCACGGAACTCACGCTCCAAGTGCAGGCCAGTTTAGGCGAGGACTTCCGCATCGACCTACCCGCTGAGGCCGCCATCACCACTCTGCGCGTGCGTGGTCAAGAGCTGCCCGTGCGTCGTGAAGGCAGCGCGGTGATCATTCCCGTGCGGCCTGGAGATCAGCAGATCGACCTTGAATGGAAGACACCCGGAGCGCTCGCTTTCAAAATGCCGACAGATGCCATCACGCTGCCCGTCATGGCCTCCAACATCACCACCACGGTCGATATGCCCGCCTCCCGCTGGCTGCTGATGGCAAGCGGGCCGATGCGCGGCCCAGCAGTGCGTTTCTGGGGACTCGCGCTGTCTGCTGCGTTGCTCGGCTGGCTGCTGGCGAAGATCAAGATCTCACCGCTGCGCGGTCATGAGTGGGCGCTGCTGCTGCTCGGTTTCATGCAGCTCCCTCTCTTCATCGGAGCGGCGGTGGTGCTGTGGTTCTTCGCCCTCGCTTGGCGTGGCTCCGCAGGCTCGGCGATCAAGGTGCCCGCGCTTTTCAACATCGTTCAGATCATCCTCGCCTTCGCCTCCGTGATCGCGCTGCTGTGCATGTTGGCCGTGGTTCATGAGGGACTGCTCGGAAAGCCCGAGATGTTCGTCACGGGTTACGGTTCCACCACCGATCACCTGCAATGGTTCCAAGATCGCACTGCCGATGGCCTGCTGCCGCGTCCGGTCGTGATCTTCGTTTCGATCTGGGTTTACCGCGCCCTGATGCTCGGCTGGGCACTCTGGCTGGCCGCCCGCGTTCTCCGCTGGCTGCCCTGGGCCGCGAAGCAGCTCAGCTCGGGAGGCCTGTGGAAGCGGGGTGAGGCAAAGAAGCCCGCCACACCTCCGCCTTTGCCGAAGTGAGCTTCCTGGAATAGAGCGACACCTCCACACTCCCACACATGGCAGTCGGCAAACATGGCCGCCGCCATGCAAAGACCACATAACCCCACAACACCCATGAAAGCTCTCACCCTCCTCGCCCTCGCCGTCAGTTCCCTTGGTCTCTCCAACTGCGCCTGCTGCAAGCCCAAGAAAGCCGAAGCATGCGCCACTGGCACCTGCACCAAGCCTTGTTGCGCGAAGAAGACGATGTAAAAGCCGGCGTCTCCCACCTGGGATCACAGCCCTCCAGCCCCCGCATCCGGATTCACTCCGAGATAAAGTTAGGGCAGGAGGGCTTTTCTTTTTCAAGAATTCCTCGGCCTGGAGGTCATGCCTGATTACTCAGAGCTTACTCCACGGTGACGCTTTTCGCCAAGTTGCGCGGCTTGTCCACGTCACAGCCGCGGGCGACGGCGGTGTAGTAGGAGAAGAGTTGCAGCGGGATGACGGTGAGCAGCGGGCTCAGGTAGCTCGGGCAGTCTGGGACGTAGATGACGTCTTCGGTTAGGCGTTCCAGTTCGGTGCGGCCTTCGGTGGTGACGGCGATGACCGGACCTTTGCGGGCGAGCACTTCTTCGATGTTGCTGACGTTCTTATCAAAGACTGCGTCGTCAGGCGCGATGAACACGCTCGGCATGTCTGGCTTCACGAGGGCAATGATGCCGTGCTTCAGTTCGGCGCTCGGGTGACCGCTTGCATAGATGTAGCTGATCTCCTTCATCTTCAGCGCGCCTTCCATGGCGACGGGGTAATTGGCCTGTCGGCCCATGAAGAGCATGCCTTCGGCATTGGCGTGTTTTTCGGCGATGGCTTTGATCTTGTCCGCCTGCTTGAGGATGGAGGTGATCTTGTCCGGGATGGCTTCGAGTTCGTCGATCATCTCCAGTCCGTCAGCGCTGCTGAGGTGATGGATGCGGCCAAACAACATGCCGAGCAGCGTGACCATCATCACCGTCGAAGTAAACGTCTTCGTGGCGGCGACGCCGATCTCAGGGCCGGCGTGAATGTAGCAGCCGCCGTCGCTTTCGCGGGCGATGGTGCTGCCGACGCTGTTCACGACGCCGAGACAGCGGATGCCTTTGCGGCGTGCTTCACGGAGCGCGGCGAGGGTGTCGATGGTCTCGCCGCTCTGGCTGAAGACGAATTGCAGCGTGTTCTTGTCCGTTGGGACATTGCGGTAACGGAACTCGGAGGCGATCTCGACCTCCGTCGGGATGCGGGCCAGCGTCTCGATGACATACTCACCGACCATGGCCGCGTGGAAGGCGGTGCCGCAGCCGCTGAGGATGATGCGGTCAATGCCGCGCAGCTCCTGCGGGGTCATGTTCAGACCGCCGAGGATGGCGGTGCCGTCATCGCGGGAAAGGCGGCCGCGCATGGCGTTGCGGAGGGACTGCGGCTGCTCGTAGATCTCTTTGAGCATGTAGTGCGGGAAGTCGCCCTTCTCCGCATCATCTGCGGTGAACTCGATGCGGCTGACTTTCACCTGGGCGACTCCACCCGCCATGCTGGCGACGTCGTAGCGTGCATCGGACAGGCTGACGATGTCGTGATCGTTGAGGTAAACAACATCGCGGGTGTGGGCGACGATGGCGGAGACATCGGAGGCCAAGTAGTGCTCGCCATCACCGAGACCGACGACAAGCGGGCTGCCGAGGCGTGCGCCGATGATGAGGCCGGGGACATCGGCATGCATGACGGCGATGCCGTAGGTGCCTTTGACTTTGCCCAAGGCGGCCTGGAGAGCCTGGCGCAGGCGGGTTGGTCCATCGGTTTCATCCGAGGCTTCGAAGTAACGGCCCACGAGATGCGCGAGCACCTCGGTGTCGGTCTGGGACTCAAAAGTGTCTCCCTGGGCAATGAGCTGATCCCGCAGTGTCTGGTAGTTCTCGATGACGCCATTGTGGACGAGCACGAGCTTGCCGCTCTGGTCGCGGTGGGGGTGGGCGTTTTCATCCGTGGGAGCGCCATGGGTGGCCCAGCGGGTGTGGGCGATGCCGGTGGAGCCCTGATGACTAAGTTCCGCCACGGCGGCGCGCAGGTTGTCGATGCGACCCGCGCGTTTGATGATGTTTACGCTCGCGCCGCCGTTCAGGAGGGCGATGCCCGCTGAGTCATAACCGCGATATTCCAGCCTGCTCAGTCCATCCAAGAGGATCGGACTGGCCTGCCGCTTGCCAATGTAGCCTACGATGCCGCACATAGATTCTTTTGTGACCGCCGATGGGCGGGGCGACTTGTAAACGCTAGAATCAGGCCATGCCAGCGAAAGGGTGGATTGGCAGTAATTTGCTTTCGGAGAAACAAAAAGCCCCGGTGAGCGCAGGGCTCTACCGGGGCGGGATGAGTCAGATCCGTTTAGATCAGGCGAGTTCAGTCAGCTTGGCCTTGATGGCGGTGAAGTTTGGCAGATCGCCGGGGCTTTCGAGAGCCTCGGAGTATTGGATCACGCCCGCTTTGTCGATGATAAAGGCGGAGCGCTTCGGAACGCCGCCCATGATCAGGTTCTTGGCAGGCAGGAAGGCGTCATAGGCCACGCCATAGGCGGTGGTGATCTTGTGATCGTAGTCGCTGAGGAGTTGGAGGGTGATGCCTTCCTTCTCGGCCCAGGCCTTTTGAGCGAAGGGATTGTCACCGCTGATGCCGACGACTTTGGCGTTCAGGGCGGTGTATTCATTGATGCCGTTGGAGATTTCGCAGAACTCTTTGGTGCAGACGCCAGTGAAGGCCATCGGCACGAAGAGGAGGAGAATGTTCGACGGTCCGATGTGCTCGGATAGCGTGAAAAGCTCGGGGCCATTGGCTCCGAGGGTGGTGACGGTGAAATCAGGGGCTGGGGTGCCGACGGTAAGAGCCATGAGATAAGTGGGGTGCGGTTTTTTGAGTGCTTAACAACGCGCCGCTCTGGCGCGTGGAGGCATCAAAGGTCGAACCCCGCGTTCGGTCAATCGCTCGTTCGACTTCTCCAGGGGTAACTTGGTGGAATTTCAGGATCAAGATCGGGGTCCGTGGGAAAAGTGAGGGCAGGAGCATTCCACATTGCCTCGCCGGCAGCTTTTCAGGTAAACAGGCAGCATGAACACCCGCCTGCTGGCTTGGATCATTCTTATGGTAGCCGTTGGGTTGTGTCAGACTGCCTGCACGCAGGATGCCACGGACACGATCGTCGTGACGATCACCGCCGTGAAAGAGAGCGACTGGCAGCGCGAGTCCGCCGTGAATCAGATGGGACTGCGTGAGCGGTTGCAGGCGAAGACGCTGGTGGAACTGAGTGGAGAGCTAAAGCAAACCGGGGAACTAATCCTGCGTGACGGCCAGGAGCGCGGCATCGTGGAGAACTGGGATTTTGCAGATGACGGCGACGAGGTGATCGCGAAGAAAACCATCCAGGAACTCATCGGCACCGAAGTGCGTGTGGAGAAAATAGAGGCCGGGGAAGTCAGGCTGCGCCTCACCCTGACGCATGACATCCAGCCGCCGCGGATGCAGTCCATGACTTATGCCACAGCGGCCAAAGGGGCGGAGCGTGACAAGCTAAGCGTCACGGCCCCGCGCTTCGAGCGCCTGCGCTGGCAGGGGGAGGTGACCGCATCAAAGGACGAGCGGGTGATCGCGAGCTTTCCTTCGCCCGGCGATGCGGACACACGGCTCGTGGTCTTTCTCCGAGGCGGCAGTGACAGCACTCCAGCACCGGACGTGGAGATCCGGCAGACGATCTATCGCGTGCCAGAGCTGGACATGATCGAGTGGCTGCTGGACGGCGAGACGAGCGATGCCGCCGTGATCAAACGGCTCCAGGAGAAAGGACGGGCCAGCATGGTTTCACAACTGACCACCACCGCCGCGAAGTGGGTCCGCACGCAGGCGCAGTCCGGTTTCGAATGCTGGCTTCCGCGAGAGATGAACCCGGACTACGACGCCCTGTATCAACTGCCCGTCAGCTTTGAAACCGTGCTGGCAGGCACTCGGCTCGAGAACTCAGAGGATGTGTGGATCAGCTCCTTCTCGCCGCGCGCTCCACTCGCCGTGCAGTGGCCCACCTCTTGGCTCAATGTCTATGATATCAAGACCTACAAGCCCACCGGCAAAGCGGTGCATGGCTGGATGGACTGGTATGATCGATTCGACCTGGAGATCAATGGAGAGGTCGCTTTCAGGGATGCCACGCCGCATCTCGTCGCCATGATGTCGCCTGCGGATCAGACTTGGGGAGCGGAGAGGAAAGGCCGCTGGCTGGATGTCACCGTGGCGCAGCGCCTGAACGCGAAGATCCTGCCACCAGCCCCGCCGCAAGTATCTTCAGTGCCCGCAGACCCCTTCGCCCCGGTGGATCCCTTGGCTCCCATCTACGCCTCGCACGCCCAACCGCCCCTGCTCGTCCTCGGCATCGCGCTGGATCAGGAGAAAGCGCAGGCCTTGCTGGCCACGCGCCAGCCGGGAAAAGACGCTGCGCTGCTTCGCGACCTGGTGGCGCAGGTAAAGGCAGGTCAGGCCCATGTGGTCACCTGCGCTCTCTCAGCCAACCAAATCAACCGTCGGGCTCTGAACAGCGCACGACATCACTCCTGTCCTACCGAGATGCCCAGCATACCCTCCGCCTGGAATGAAATGCCGGTCGGCACGAGATTCGAGCAGGAGGGAGAAGACTTTACGCTGACTCAGGACCTGGCTCCACCCGCCCGCACCGAATGGAAACTCGCCCGCGATGTGCCCGAGGCCATCATGTGGGAACCGCGCTTTCGGAAGCTCTCCATCAACAGTCGCACCCATGCCGCCGCCCTCTCCGGCACCCACTTGGTTGCGGTCGCTGACATTCCTGAGGTAATGTCCGCCAGCGATCTGCCGACGGATGAAACCGTGCTCCTTTTCACCCACCGACCCGCCAGCGACACCGCGCCGAAAGCCACCAAGCCCGACTATGAAATCGAAGCTCTGATCTTTGAGATTCCCGCCGCTGAGGCCGAGGCATGGCAGCAGGTGAAGTCCGACGACTTCGCCTCCTTCACCCAGCAGCGCTTGAAAAGCGGCAGCGCCAAACTCAAAGCACACGCGATGCTGCGCCAGCAGCCCGCATCAGAAGGCCGCCTGCAAGTGGTGGAGGAGTACATGACCGCCACCGAGTTTGATCCTCCAGAGCCCGAGGCCCCTTTCCGCATGAGGCCCACCGCGCTGGAAACACTGCCCGTCGGGCTGTACCTCGAGACGGATCTCTCCGAGGAGATCGAAGGCATCGCCAATGCCAACATCACCCTCCGGCTCGCCACCGCCAAACCCATCGAGCCCGGCCTGGAGGAGACCCTCAAAATCGCCGCCAGCGGCAAGGAAGACTATCCCGGCGCGAAACACGAGTTCGATGAATGGCGCGTGGGTGCTCTCCGCCTCGCCGCGGGCAGCATCCACTGCCTCGGCCTTCCCCATGTCTTCGGCGGCAGCGGTGTTACCACACGCGTCGCCTTTGTACGTGCTCGCCAGATTCGGTGAAGCAGGTGGTCCTCGCGTTCAAAGAAGAAAACACTCGACTTGGTTTGGGTTGATATTTATTCTAAGTTAATTAATGTGAGTTTGGTCGTCTTTGATTATAATTACTGTAATAATAGGCTTTTCTGATATAATTGCGCGCTGAACTAGTTCGCCCTCATGAGTTTTTCGTTTCGTAGCATGTTCCAAGGCACTGCTGATCCAAGTCAGCAGGGTGATGCTACGACGATGGTTACTCATGGCGGGCAGAATTTCACCCCTGAAGCTCCCGCTATGATGTCAGTTTTATCGCCCCAGTTGAATGCAGCCTCTCCTTTTGGCGCTCCCATGTTCAAGATCGCGCTTGGAGAGTCCCCTCTTCCAACATCCTCGTCGCCGTTCTCGGTGATGAACAGTCAAGACACCAGTGCGCCGCTGACTGTGGGAGATGTGCTGCCACAGTTGCCACCAGAAGTGGCCCGCATGGGAGCTCTGCCGCCAGAGCAACCCGTGGCGATCTCCAGTCAGGTCTTGGATGAGGCATTGCGCACCGGACGTGCAGCAGTCCCCCTCTTTGAAATATATCGAGTTTGTCCGGCGCTTTTTCAGACGCCGGTCTCTCCACAGGACCCACGCCTCGTGCCGTTGCCGGCATCCAAACTACCCCGGCTCATCGCTGCGTCACAAGCCAACGGAGTCGCTGAGCAGGCTGTCGCAATATCACCTGCCTCCCCGTTTTCTGCCGCCGCCCCTGGAGCTGACGGCGGCAAAATGATGAGCTTTTCCCCCATGATGGGAAGCCCAGAGAACATGCAGCTTCCACCAAGACGACAAGGACCGCCGCCTCCCTTGGCAGATGTTCCGAATCGAGATGCTGTAACATCTTCTCTTTCACTGCCTCCCAACGGATTTGCGGGTGCTGGTATGCCCGCCTTTCCCGTGAGTCCTTTTGCAGCGGTGGGGGCAGAGATGTCAGGAAATGCAGGGGCAGAAGCTACCCATCACGCTTCAAGTCAGCAGTTCCGGCAGCAGGTTGCATCTCCGTTTGGAGTCCCCCAGGAAAATTTCGCTACAATGCAGCAGCCAGCGCAGGGTTCTGGGGCTCTTTCCCAAGCGTCATCTCCCTTCGGAGTGATGCCAGCCTCTAATGCTTCTGCTCCGCCTTCACAGGCAACTCCATTTGCCTCAGGTGGCCTTCAGCCCACAGCGCCAGCGCTGGGTGCTGGTGGAGGTTCGCCCTTTGGTGCCCTGTTTGGGGACAAAGCAGTGCCTACCGGGCAGCCAGCTCCGGACGCTCTCTCAACTCCACAGCGCCTGATGCCTCAATCAGGAAGTCTGCCACAGGCCGTTCCCACGCTGGCGGGAAGCACCGCAGGCTTGTCCAGTGGCTCACCTGTTCGCATGAGTCTGGCCAGCCTGATCAAAGGGTACACAGCGGCGGAACTAGGATTCGATCCCATGGTGGTCCCTGCCTGGATCACCACCGTCCTCCCAGCTCAGATGGTCCGTGAATGGAGTGAGATGCCCACACCATTGGCCCAACTCGGGCTGGTGCTGGATGGCATTACCGATGTAGGTTTCCGCAATGTGCTCAATACCGCACGCCGGGATTTTCAAATCCGCATCGAGAGCACTCTGTTGCTGGACGCTGTGGCTGGCCAGGCAGCCCCGCCTACTTTACCAAACCTAAATAACCTGGGTGGCTCGACATCATCAGGCTTCTCAGGATTTCCTGTGACTACACCCAATGGAGCCAACCCTGCTCCTGGAGTGATGCGCGTGGAGCCTCCTCCAGGATTCACCCCTTCCGTGGGACCTGCTCAGCAACAGTCGTCGCCTTATGCTGCGACACCTCCTCCCAGCACACCTTTGGCCCAGGGATCAGGTTCTCCCTATGCCTCAACTTCACCAGCAGCAAGCTCAGGCCCGCTTCCGGCATCCCCTTTTGAAGCTGGCGCATCCTCCTTCCAATCTTTTGCTCCTGGGGCAAACCCAGGCACCCCTCGCGCCCAGGACCCTTTTGCAGCTCCGGTTTCCCCCGCCTTCCCGATGGGTGGTAACACTGGATCTCCACCACACTCAGGACCCATGCTCGCGAGTGGCTTCGCGGTTCCGCCAGCCAGCAGGGCTTCAGGAACTACGACTGCGCCAAACTCACCCCCCCCACCCGAACGTCCCCCTGAATCCCGGCCGCTATCAGCCTACACAGCTCCTTCTTTCTCCACACCTGATGCTACAGGCACGACCCAGGAAGGCTTCAGCAGTGATCAACTTCTCGGGAGGCCCGATGTGCCGGAAATGAGCTGGAGCACGGCGGCAGCGGCAGCGGCAATGGAGCCCTATGAAGGGGAGTTTGCTGCTGAGCGTCCACGCGCACCTCAGGTGATCGACCTTCCTCCGTCATCCAGCCAGTTTTTCAACGAACCTGTAGAGCGTGTGGATACCCCACCGCCTCTGCCTGCACGCCCCTTCATCCCGCCACGTCTGGAGGACGACGAGCCGCCCACACGCCCTGCCCCTCCGACTCGTAGCTTAAATCCCGAGTCGCCAGCTCAGCGCACCTCAGCCCCTGCGCGCTCCGCTGCCAGCTCGAGTCTCGGCGTCCAGACTCACGATGCTGATCCCGACCAGATCGTGCTTCGCGCTTTGCTCGACACCGACTCCGATCTCTCTGCCCAGCGCGTCGTCGAGCTCACCTGCGGACTTCCTGGCATCGCTGCCTGCGTCTGCCTGCATGACGGGCGGTCCATCTCCCACATCGGCGCTCATAAGCCCCAGGCTCGTGAGTTTCAAAAACAGGCATCCTCGCTCGCCCAGCACCTGCGCACGCTCGCTCCGCTCATCGGCATCGACGGCGCGGAGACCTTCACCATGAACTCCGGTGACCGCCTCATGACCTTTTGCTTCCCCGAAGGAGCCATCCTCGGTGTGCTGCACGATGCAGAGCCCACGCTCGGGCTGCGGGACAAGATTACCTTGATCGCGCGCGAGCTTTCCCGCATGATCTCGTAAATGCCAGCCATTGATCCCAAAGCACGGACCATCCGCTTCAAGATCGTTTACTGCGGCACCCCGCTGAGTGGGAAGACCGCGAACCTGCGCCAGATCCACGCCAAGCTCGACCCCCAGGGGCGCAGCGACCTCGTCAGCCTCTCCACCTCCCAGGACCGCACGCTCTTCTTTGACTTCCTCGCCGTGGAAAGCAGCGCCCTGCCTGGCTACAAGACCAGCTTCCACCTCTACACCGTCCCCGGTCAGGTCACCTACAATGCCACCCTCCAGCTCGTGCTGCGCCAGGCCGACGGCGTCGTCTTTGTGGCCGACAGCCAGATGGATCGCCAGCGGGACAACATTCACGCTTTCCAATCCCTCGAAGCCAATCTCCGCCTCAACGGCAGTAGTCTCGACCGCCTCCCGCTTGTGCTTCAATACAACAAGCGCGACCTGCCCAACATCGCCCCGGTGGAATACCTCGAATTCCTCATGAACAACCGGCCCGTCCCCCACCTCAGCTTCGAGGCCGATGCGAAGTCAGGTCGCAATGTCCTCGCAACGCTCAATGCGATCACCCAGGGCGTCGTCGCCAACTTCCAGCGCGCCCAGGAGCAGCACCGCGATGTGCTGCGCGAGGTCGTGGCCGCCTAAGTTGGCTCACTGCATGTAAAAGAACTCGTTCGCGTTCAGCAGCACATGGCAGAGATCGGCGATGGCTTCGCGGTTCGCATCCATGTTGCCTTTGGCTGACGCGGCGGGAGCGTTCGACTCCCATTTCCAGGCCGTCTTGAGCTGCTCCGTGGCTGCATCAGCGTTCACATCAACGAGGCAGGTCGGATCATTCATGCCGACCCAGCTCATGAGCTTGCCAGCATCGAGCGTTCCCTGACGCAATGCCACACGCGCGATGGCTCCATGCCACAGGCTGGACTTGTCCTTCTCACGTCCGCCGATGTAGAGAGCACGCTCAGCCGTGACATAGCCGCCGCAGATTTGATGCGGAACGGTGACGGTCTGCATGGGCGCATAGGCATCGCTGAGGTCACGGGCATAAAAGGTAATGGTGCCGCCGAACTTCTGTCCTTCGGCAGGTTCGTTGTGAATCGTCGCCGCAACATAGTAGGGCTTGCCCAAAGGGATGCGCAGGCCGCTGGCGACCACTTCATAGGCGAGGCTGCCTTGGAAGTCTTCGCCCACGAGCTGAACGATCAAGTTGTTCGGCTTGTAGGCCGACTTCTCACTCGTCACGCCAAAGGCCCAGCCGCGTGTGGCTTTGTCGTTGTCCCAGCGTGCAGCGATGGTTCGCACGGCACCGCTTGGATACAGCGTGTTCAGATTCACCACGGCCTCGACGGCAAAGTCATTGCCCTCAATGCCGCTGGTCTGGTTGACGCGCAGCTTCTCACTCTTGCTGCCGGGTTCCATCCAGAGTGTTTTCACGGTCTTGGTTGGGGCTGGTTCGCCGAAGAACTTCTTCGCATCGGCGATGGCTGGCACTTCGGCAGGCGGAGGTGGCACCGCCTTCTTCAGACGCGTGCGTTGGCTGGCGAGAAAGGCGAGTGCGTCCTTCGCTTCCTGCGCGGTGGGTTGGCGGGCAAAGGCCAGCGTGTAGGCGCGGCTGATGAGTGCTTTGTCATTCGCGGGTTTCTCTGTCACCAAGCGTGTCGCCATGTTGCGTGAGCGCTCCAGCGGCCAGTCACCATTGATCATGAGCAAACTTTGCGTCGCCGTGGTGGTGGCATCACGAGTCGGCAGGCTGGAGAAGCCGGGAGGTGCATCGAGGCTCTGCAAAAACTCATCCTGTGTGTTGCGGATCTTGCGGGTGTAGATGCTGCGGCGTGGCTTCGAGGCTTCCACTCCCGGGCCACCCATCGTGAGGTCGAGTTCACCACTCGCCGCGAGCACGGCATCGCGTGCCTGCTCGGCATCGAGACGATGCGGCGGGAAGCGCCAGAGCAGGCGGTTCTCGGGATCCGTCTGCATGGCGGCCTTCTCAGTCAGCAGCGCACCTTGACGATACGCAGCGCTCATCACCATCATCTTGTGCAGCGGCTTCATCTTCCAGCCACCCTGGATGAACTGAGTCGTCAGCCAGTCGAGCAACTCGGGGTGCGTCGGAGCCTCGCCGAGACGACCGAAATCACTTGGTGTGCCGATGATGCCTTTGCCAAAATGCCAGGCCCAAAGGCGGTTCACGATCACACGTGTGGTGAGTGGATTGTCAGCCTGGGTAAAGCCATCCGCCAGCGCGCTGCGGCGTCCGCTGGTCTTCGCACCGGGCTTGGCGGCTGGGATGACGGCATCTTTTGGATCAAGGATGCTGAGAAAGCCGGGCTTGGCCTCGATCTCTCCCGAACGGCGTGTTTTAAATTTCGCATCGCGGGCCACCGGCCCTGTTTCACCGACCGCGTAAGTCGTGAGGATCGGCTTCGCTTTGAGATGCTCAAACTCCGCCAGCTTCGCCTGCGCCTCACGCAGTTGCGTGGCTTCGGGGTCCTTGATCTTGTCCGTCTTGAAGCGCTCCCGCTCATACTCCGCCTGTCTCCAGGCGAGCTGGACGATCTGCTCTTCATACGGCGTGCGCTGCTCACGCGACTTCCGCCACATGGCCACCACTTCCTCGGGAAACTTCTCCATCGCATTCTTCTGTGCATTGGCGATGCGCGGTTCGATGATGCCATCGATCACCGCACGCGGCTCCTTCGTGGCTTCGAGCCAGATCTGGTGCTGCTTCTCATGCGCCTCCAGCTCAGCCTGCGTGGCATACTTCTTGTCCTCCGCCCAGGTGATGTTCGCCAGGAAGGATTGCAGCCGGTAGTAGTCCTTTTGCAGGATGGGATCAAACTTGTGATCGTGACACTGCGCGCACTGCACGCTCATGCCCAGGAAGACATCCGCCGTCACGTCCGTGACTTCATTCATGATCGTGCGCCACTGGCCTTCCGAGTCGCGCTGATTGTACTCATAGACCGTGTGGCGGAGGAAACCCGTCGCCGCTTCTGCCTTCGGATCTCCCGGAGCGATCTCATCGCCCGCGAGCTGCTCCTTCACGAACTGGTGGTAAGGCTTGTCCTGGTTGAACGACTCGATGACGTAATCGCGGTAAGGCCACACGTTCGGGCGGTAGGCATCCAGGCGGTAGCCTTCCGACTCCGCGTAGCGCACGAGGTCCAGCCAGTGCTGCGCCATGCGTTCGCCAAAGCGCGGCGAGGCGAGCAGACGATCCACCAGCGCCTCATAAGCATGGGCAGCCTTGTCGGAACCATTCGCCGACTCGCGAACAAACTGCGTCACCTCCTCCGGCGTCGGCGGCAGACCGGTGAGATCAAAGGACAAACGACGGATCAGCTCCTCGGGCGATGCCTCGGAGCTCGCTTTCAGTCCAGCTTCCGCTCGCTTCGCGGCGATGAAGGCATCGATCGGATTTCCGATGCCCTTCACCTGCGGCACCTTGGGTTCTTTCACCGGCTGAAAGGCCCACCACGCTTTGTCCTCTGCCGAGAACTCGCCCGGTTTGCGCGGCAGTTTGGCGGCTGCCACCTCCGCCTCCGGCCAGGGTGCACCCATGGCGATCCATTGTTTCAGCACGGCGATCTTCTCCTCCGGCAGCTTCCCATCCGGCGGCATCTCCATCTCCTTGTCCGCATAGCTCACCGCCTTGATTAAAAGAGACTCGTCCGGCTTGTGCGGCACGATGGCCGGCCCCTGCTCCCCGCCGCGCAGAATGTAGGGCAGATTGTCGAGCCGCAGATCGCCTTTGTGTTTCTTCTCCGCATGGCATTCCTGGCAGCTCTCCACCAGGATCGGGCGCACCTTGGATTCAAAGAACTTGATCGACTCGGCGGAGGGTGCGGCCTGGCTCAGGGCTGTGCCAGCAAGCACAAAACCAAAAGTCGTGAAACGCGGAAGGGAGGGGCAAGTCATGTTAAAGGACCGTACGAGTCGAGGCGGCGGCTTTTTTGGACAGGAAACAAGATTTGTGTAGGCTCTGCCCATGAATCCGCCCAACCTCTCCCGCCGTCAGTTCGGAACCCTCGCCAGCGTCAGCGCCATCGCCGCCATGCTGCAAACGCAGATCCAGGCCGCCGACAAGGCCGCCGGAGGCAAAGTGCGGCACTCCGCCTGCAAGTGGTGCTACAAAGACATCCCGCTCGAAGACTTCTGCCTCGCCGCCAGGGAGATCGGCCTGGAGTCCGTCGAGCTGCTAGATCCGAAGGACTTCGCCACCGTGAAAAAGCACGGCCTGCACTGCGCCATGGTCAGCTATCCCACCATCGAAGGCCCCGACGGCGTGAAGATCGGGCCGATCCCGAAGGGCTGGAACCGCGTCGAGCATCACGACCTCCTCGTGCAGGCCTACGAGCCCCTTTTGAAAGAGAGCGCCGAGGCCGGCTTCAAGCAGGTCATCTGCTTCAGCGGCAACCGCGATGGCATGAGCGACGAACAGGGCCTGGAAAACTGCGCCAAGGGTCTCCAGCGCCTCCTGCCGTTGTGTGAGAAGCTCGGCGTCACCCTCGTCATGGAGCTGCTGAACAGCAAAGTGAACCACCCCGACTACATGTGCGACCACAGCGCCTGGGGCGTCGCCCTGTGCAGAAAGCTCGGCTCCCCGCACTTCCGCCTCCTCTACGACATCTATCACATGCAGATCATGGAGGGCGATGTCATCGCCACCATCCGCCGCGATCACGAATTCTTCGCCCACTACCACACCGGCGGCGTTCCCGGACGTGCCGAGATCGACGAAACGCAGGAGCTGAACTACCCCGCCATCATCCGCGCCATCCAGGAAACCGGCTACACCGGCTACCTCGGCCAGGAGTTCATCCCCAAGCGCCCCGACAAACTCGCCTCCCTCAAGCAGGGCGTGCAGATCTGCACGGTGGCCTGAGAGGAGGGCCAGAGCGGAGAACTCCTCCCCTTCCACCTCTCCTAGCGGGTTGATAGCGCCAAGCCGAGGATGGATGGCGCCAGTCTCAGGATGGATGGCGCCAGTCTCAGGATGGATGGCGCCAGTCTCAGGATAGATGGCGCCGATCTCGGGATAGAGGGCGCCAATCTCAAGCTCGCGGGCGCCAATCTCAAGCTCGCGGGCGCCAATCTCAAGCTCGCGGGCGACAATCTCAAGCTCGCGGGCGACAATCTCAAGCTCGTGGGCGCCAATCTCAAGCTCGAGGGCGCCAATCTCAAGCTCGCGGGCGCCAATCTCAAGCTCGTGGGCGCCAATCTC
>JBIKIA010000278.1:0-6408 GCA_044361885.1 Prosthecobacter sp.
CATCCCGAGGACGGGCAAGACCACGCTGATCTTTGAGTTCACGCTCGATCCTGCTGCCAACAAGCTCGCCACCGGCACTTCCACGCTGGATGATCCCACTCACTCCGCAGCCGTCGAGGGCTGGCGGCATGTCTGGAAGGCGACGGGCACCCCACCGCTGAATCTGGCCACAGCCTTGCCGAAGCTTTTCACCTTTGCCCTGCGTCCACCCGTCGCACCGCTGACCATGCCGCGTGGAGATGGCTTCGGTTCCTTCACCCTCGCCAAAGATGGCAAACTCACCCTCGCTGGCAAAACGGGCGATGGCGAAAGCTACACCTGCGCCACCTTCGCCGGACCGCAGGGGCAGATCCTGCTTTTCCAGACTCTCGTGTCGAAAGGCTCCTTGCTCGGCGAGCTCGACATCGACCTGCTCGACTCCGGCAATCTCGACTCCAACGTGCTCGGTGGGACGGCTTCATGGCTGCGTCCGGCCAACACGAAGTCGCGCACTTACCCCAGTGGCTACGGGCCTGAGACCATCACGGCAGTCGGGGCTCTCTTCACCCCGCCCGTGGCACCGGCACTCATCCTCGGCATGACCGTTGGCGTGGACAAAGCGCAGTTGCTCTTCACCGCAGGCGGCCTGCCCTCCGACATCGACCCTGATGTGGATGAATTCGACATTCTCGCCGGGAACAAAGCCAAGCTGCCCGCCCTGCTTTCCGCTGGGAATCCAGGCAGCGTAAAGCTCACCAGCCTCAGTGCCACCACAGGTCTCTTCGGCGGAAGCTTCATCGTTGAGGACGATGACCTACGCGCCGCCTTCGCGGGTAAGAAGTTCAAGCGCACCGCCACCTTCAGCGGCATCCTCACCCACGATGGCGTCTCACCCATCGGCGCAGGTCACTTCCTCCTTCCCGAGCTGCCCCAAGATGCCGATCTCGGTGCCATGCCCCCCGTCACCGCCACCACACCGACCACGAGCGCTATCCTCTCGGGCGCTGTGCTGCTGGAGAAGAAGTAACCCTGTGCCAGGCTGGAGGAGCAGTTCTTCGTGTTTCCGAACTCACCTTCGCAAAATTCAGCTACAAACCGTTCTTGCCTGATCGCGGCACATGTCGATGAGTCATGATTCCATGATCACGATCGACACCCTGAACCAGCATGTTGGAGAAGAAAAGCTGCGCGCCACCGTGGCGGCTTTTTACAGCCGGGTGAAAACGGACCCGCTCATCGGCAAGATGTATCCAGCGGATGACTGGGCGGGCTCGGAGAAGCGCCTCGCCGACTTCCTGGTCTATCGTTTTGGTGGTCCACAAACCTATCTTCAGGAGCGCGGGCATCCGCGTTTGCGCATGAGACACATCCCCTTCTCCATCGGTCTCGCTGAGCGGGATCAATGGCTGAAGCTGATGGGCGAGGCGATGCGCGAAGTGGAAATCAGCCCCGAGGCGGCGGAGGTGATGATTCCTTTCTTCGCTCAAGTGGCCGACATGATGCGGAACCGGCCCGAGTGAGGATCACTTCGCGTGCTTGGCGATGAACTCGATGATCGGCGTCGAGTCGTCCAAACCATGCGGATGATGGCCGATGCCCGGTTTGCGAATCATCGTGATGCTGCCGCCGAGCGCCTTGTAGCGTGACTCGATGAGCCCGGTATTTTCATCCCAGGGCACCACGTCATCCGCATCGCCAAAGACATGCAGCAGCGGCACGCCTGCCTTGGCCAGCGGGGCGAGGCTGTCCACCGGATTGCCCTGGTAGGCGAGTGCGGAGGCTTCGTCTTTGAAGCCCCAGAGTTTAAGCACAAAGCCCCAGTTTCTCGGGTCGCCCTTGCCTTTGCCCTTGCCGCCGGGCCAGCTTTTAAAATCACACACGGGGGCATCACCGTAGATGCAGGAGACCTTGTCAGGATTGGCGGTGGCCCAGTTGTAGCAGTAGAGGCCACCGCGGCTGAGGCCAACGAGGGATGGCTTCTGGCTCAGACCGTAGCTCGTGGTCAACTCGGCATGGCATTGGTTCCAAAGCTTCACCGCATCCGGGCAGCCGAGCATGTCATTGATCTTCATGTACACGATATGGAAGCCCTTGCCCAGCAGCGCGATGTCAGGCGCAGGCTTGTGCCCGAAGAACTCCCCATGCCAGACCCACGGGCGACCGGCCGCTGCTTTTTTCGGTGCCACGATCGTCACGGACTTGCCCGCGATCATGAGCTCGTGCTTCGCGTAGCCATTCCACTCGCCCGTCTTGTTCGGGATCTCGATCTCCTGGGACTTCGCCAGACGACGGGCCTCAGCATCGAGAGTGGCGGCCTTGCTTTCCGCTTCGGGCAAAGGCAGACCAGGGGCCACGCCGGGGCGTTTGTGGCCCGTGTGGCTGAGCCAGGCCGGGCGGAGGATGGCGTGCTTCTTCTTGATCGTGGCGAGGATCGCCGCGCCATTGACGTGGTCAGGCGTGCCATCGGCCTTCACCTTCAGTTCCCAGGCATTCAGCACTGCACTGGCCATGATCAGATGACCTTCAGGGCCGGGATGCACGCCATCTTTGGAGAAGGTGAACTGCGCATCCGTCTTCCGCTTCTCGGCCAGCGCGGTATTGAAGGGGCCATGGATGTCCAGCACCTCCCAGCCTTCTTTTCTCATGCTCAGCAGCCACTCGGCATAGGCATCCAGCACCGTGTTGTAGCCCTCGTAGGGTTGTGGGTAGGCGGCCAGACCACCGGGCAGCACGCGGGCTTTGATCGGCACCGGGTCAAACACAGGCGGCGTTAGGTGAATGATGCGCGCGCCGGTGGCCACGACCTTGTCATGCAGCTTCTTCATGCCGTTCTTGAAGGCCTGGAAGCGCTCCTCGCCGAGCGGGAAGTAGATGCCGTCGTTCATCCCGTAGCAGGCAAAGACGAGCTGCGGCTTTGTCTTTTCCAGCACGCGGTCGAGACGCTCGTGGACGTCGGGCCGGGGGAACTTCCCACCCGCATGACCTTCCTCGCTCAGGCCACTCACCGTCTCACTGCTGAGGCCGAGCGGGATGATCTCTTTGTCCGAATCCGGGTGCTGCGCGATGAGCGCCGCCTCGATGAACTCCACATACCCGCCGCCCTGCGTGATGCTATCGCCCAGGAAGACGATGCGCTGCTCCGGCGGCAGCGCTGCCTGAAGCGTGAATGAAAGGAAGGCGAGGAGGAGAATGAAGGCGTGACGCATGGCGGGCGCTATCAACGCATCCAGACGACCCCATTCTGCATCAGCGCGGCAAAAGATGGGGGCAAAGCCCAACGGGGTTCCGAGCCTTTGGACAGGCCCATTCACCGCCCACGACCCGCAGAGACGGAACCCCGTTGGGGTTCGATGACGTAGGGCATTTGTGGTTTCATTTTCCAGGGGAGCACTCGCCAAGGCTCGGCACCCCTTCGCTGTGATACGGAAGGCCCTTGGCCTTCGGAAGGGAGGACATTGAGTAGGCGGGAAAGGTTTCAACCGTGGATGCAGAGCCTCACCCCATTGGAATGGGGTGGTACGTCCGGGCGGCCTGGGCTTTGAACCCCACTCCGATATTAGCGATAAAGGGACAGACAACTGCGCCCATGTGCCGCCGCCCGACGAGGTCGTGTTTGAGGAGAAGTGCGACAAGGGCGAGCACTTCCGCAGCGGCTGAGTGTGGCAGGTCGGCAAGGGGCGCGTCTTTTACTTCCGTCCCGGCCACGAGACCTATCCTGTTTTCCAGCAAGTTGAGACACTGCGGGTGATGGGAAACGCGGTGCGGTGAAATGATTCCAATGCACGTCGTTGCATTCACGATGGCGAAGATCACTCAGCGGCGTTGAATGTCGCCTCTCATGTCACGCTGCCTGTTTCTGATCTCGCTCACTCTTTTCACCTCGCTCACGCTCGCGGCTGAGCCGTCCGCTTTGGACTGGATGCCACAGGTGGAGGATCGCACGGCGCTGGGGTGGGTGGAAGGGCCGCCGAGAATGTTTGGGAGTGAGGTGCGGACGAAGGAGGAGATCCTCAGCTTTCAATTCGGCAAGGAGACGATGCGCTTCGACACGCGGCGCTTGCGGCCGGTGGAGGGCGAGTGGGAGTGCGCGGTGATCGTGGAGGGACGGCGTTTTGTTTACAACGGGCACACGCAACCGGCGGACGAGTGGCAGCAGCCGGTGCGCTTCGTGGAGAGTGGGCGTTTTTTTCAGCGTGTGGTGATCGAGGGGCTGACGTTTGCGGATGCGGAGGGAAAGGCGTTCAAAGGCACGGCGCGGCTGGAGATCAGCGTGTGGCCGGACCGGTTTGCCTTTCGTCTGGAGAGCGAAAGCGATGCGGTGATGGAGCTGCGGCATGGTGAGAAGAAGTTGAGCGGCAGCCGCAGCGTGTTGCTGGAGGTGCTCGCAGGAGCGTCGAAGGCCGTGGTGGAATCGGAGCTGGCGGTGACGCGGGATGAGGCGCTGGGTTGTCATCGGCTCGCCTTGCCGGAGAAGCCGTGGAGCAATGCGGGCGGCACCTATTACCCGGAGGAGCATCTGGACCGCATCGACCGTTGGCGAGTGACGCTGCGCAACGATGCCGACGAGCCCACGGTGGCGCGATTGATGTTCACGCAGCAGAAGCATCTGCCGATCACGGGCTTCACGCCGATGCTGTGCGAGCCGGATGGCACTCCGACGGGCCTGCCAGTGCAGCTTTCAAAGAACTGGCACATCCGCGCGGAGAAGGGCCGCCTGCCGCATGACGGGCAGTGGTTCCATGGCTTCGCCTATGTGCGTGTGCCGCCGAAAACGAAGCGTGACCTTGTTTTCCAAATGGTGCATGCACGCTACGGCGGTGTGTACGCGGCCTCTCATGCCCAGCTCTGCCTCATCGGCTGGGGGCACAATCAATTCTGGGATCAGGCGGCGGTAGGCAGTTTTGGCGAGAGCATCTGCTTCGAGCCGGGACGCGTGCAGCGTCGCTGCTTCATCACCGATGTGCGTCCGCTCATGACCTTGCCTGTCGAGTCAAACGCAAAACGCTGGGGCTGGGCCGAGAACTGCGGCGGCGGCGATTTCCTGATGTGGAAGGACGCGCAGGGTCGCTATCAAACGATGAAGGGCACGCGCACGGAGTATCGAGCGCATGGGCCCTGCCTCACCGATGTGAGTTACAGCGAGGAATCCAGCGGCGGCGAGATCGCAGCACGCGTGGACGTGTCCGTGCCCGGAGCGAATGATCATCTGCGCACCTTTCTCCGCTTGCGCTACGACGTGCGGAAGCCGCTGCGCTGGCAAAGACTCGCGTTCTTCCAACTCGGTGCCGATTTCTACAACGACGTGCCCGCGCGACGTGTCGCCATCGGCGATGGCACCGGCCTGCGCGAGGAATGGGAGCCGCGTCGCGCGAAGGACGAGTATGATCGCGCCGTGCTGCCGCTCGCAGGCGAAGGCGCGTGGCTCTCCGTGCATGGCGTGGAGCGTGAGGCCCTGACAAAAGGCCACGCGATGGCGAGTCGTGGACTCATCATTCGTTCGTGGCGTGCCGTGCTCGGTGGAAAACCCGCCGCGCCGCATGTGTCCACCTTTTGCACCGAATGGGGCAAAGGGAACCACAAGACCGCCGTCGAGCTTTCACCGCCGCCCGGCCTCACCGAGTTGTTGCCCGGCGATTTCGTCGAGGCGGAGCTAGAGTTCGTCATCTTCCCCGCCGATGCCTCCGCTTACTACGGCCCGGATGCTGCCCTGCGCGGGATGCTCACCCACGATGCCGACACCTGGCGTCCCGTGCATCGCGAGGCCCGAGGCAACGCTTTAAAACCGATCGCGAAACGCGGTGTCATCACAAAAAGCTACCCGCTGGTCATCGCCGTCGATGACGAGCAGCGTGCGCAGGTCACGGTGAAAAGCGGACTCGGGCATGTGCCGCTCACTTTCGCCGGTTTGAAATCACCGAAGGGCCATCGCGTGCTCGTGAATGGCAAACCGGTCACGCATTGGCAGACAGACTGGAATGCGGTGACGCAACGCTGGCAGATCGTGTGCAATGTGGCTGCTGGCGAAGATCGCGAGATGCAGATCGTATTGGAAAGCAGTCTATGAACCGCCTCACCTTCCTGCTCGCCACCGTTTTCGCCTTTCACACCTTCGCGGCCGAAACACCGGTCGAGACCGATCCGCGGCTGCATTCCGATGGAAAAGGATGGAAGCTCAACCAGGCCACCACCAAGGACCCGAAGCGCCCGCGTGTGCTGCTCATCGGCGACTCGATCCTCAGCGGTTACATGGCGCATGCGATCAAGAGGCTCGACGGCAAAGCCTACGTCGATGCTTGGGTGAACCCCTACAACCAGTCCGAGCATCTCAATACGAAGATCCTGCCCGAGGTGCTCGCGAAAGGCCCGTATGATGTGATCCATTTCAACATGGGTCTGCACGGCTGGCAGGAGGGCCGCATCAAGCCGGGC
>JBIKIA010000279.1:0-6407 GCA_044361885.1 Prosthecobacter sp.
TCGCGATTCAGTGGCTCGAAGTCACCGGCCCGATCAGCGATGCACAGTGGCCGCCGCCATCGCATCACGTCTTGTTTGATGAGGTGTCGATCGCCAAAGCCACCGCAGCCGATGCTGAAAAGCTCTGCCGCCGATTCGCCGCGACGGCCGCTTTGCGTCCTATGAGCGAGAAGGATCACCAGCCCTTTTTGAAGCTCATTCAGGCTAAAATCACCGCTGGAGCCACTTTTGCCGATGCCATGCTCGCGGGCTATCAGGCGCTGCTTTGCTCTTCGCACTGCCTTTACCTCACCGAGCCGAGAAAAGACGCTCCCGATACCCACTTTGCCATCGCGAGCCGTCTCTCGCATTTTCTCTGGAACTCGCGGCCCGATGACGAACTGGCCCAACTCGCGAAAAAGAGCCGATTGCATGACAAAGCCGTGCTCCGAGCGCAAACCGAGCGCCTCATCGCCGATCCGCGCTTCGAGCAGTTCGTGCGCACCTTTGCCGAAGAATGGCTCGACCTGCGCAAACTGCGCCGCGACATCCCGGATGAGCGTTTGTATCCCGAGTATCGCAAGGACGACTACCTCGTCGATTCGATGGCCCACGAGACGCAGTCCTTCCTCCGCGCCATGATTCGCGAGAACCTGCCCGCGAGCACCGTCATCGCTGCCGACTTCACTTTTGTGAATGATCGCCTCGCTGCACACTACGATCTGCCCCGCGTCAGCGGCTCCGCCATGCAGCGCGTGACTTTGCCAAAGAGCAGCCCGTATGGCGGACTCCTCACGCAAGCCGCGCTGATGAAACACACCGCCAATGGCACCACCACCTCGCCCGTGCTGCGTGGTGTGTGGATCATGGAAAAATTGCTCGGCCAGCCGCCGCCACCTCCGCCGAAAAGCGTTCCCGCCGTCGAGCCGGACATCCGCGGTGCCACTACCATCCGCGCCCTGCTCGCCAAACACACCGAATCGAAAACCTGTGCCGCATGCCACGCCAAGTTTGATCCCGTCGGCTTCGCCATGGAGAACTTCGATGTCATGGGCGCTTGGCGAGATCGCTATCGCGGCATGGAGCGCGGCGAGAAGATCACCGGCATCGATCCCGCCGGCCATCCCTACACCTACTTCGTCGGCCAGCCCGTCGATGCCTCCAGCAAGCTCCCCACCGGCGAAACCTTCCACGACATCCACGAACTCAAACGCCTCCTCGCCGCCCACCCACGCCAACTCGCCAAAAACCTCCTCGAACACCTCACCCTCCACGCCACCGGCACGCCCGTCGGCTTCGCCGACCGCGAAGAAATCGAGACGATGCTCGATGCGTGCGCAGCGAATGGGTTTCGTGTGAAGGACCTGATTCACGCACTCGTGCAAAGCCGCATTTTCCTTGGTTCAATACTCCAGCCATGAACTTCCCCCACATCTCCACCCCGATCCCACGCCGTCGTTTCCTGCGCGGACTCGGCGTCACGCTTGGACTGCCGCTCTTAGAGCAAAGCCTACTCCGCGCGGCATCACAGACGCCACCCAAGCGCATGCTGCTCATCTCCAACAACCTCGGCGTGCTACCCCAGCATTTCTTCCCGAAGGACAAAGGAGCTGGCTACACGCTCTCTCCCTATTTGAAGGAACTCGCGGCATTCCGAAGCGACTTCACCATCTTCAGCGGTCTGTCACATCCAGCCGTCACAGGCGGCCACAGCACGGAGAACTGCTTCCTCACCGCCGCGCGTGATCCCACGCGCAGCGGCTTCCGCAACAGCATCTCGCTTGATCAATACGCCGCCGAGAAGCTCGGCCAGCAGACGCGCTTTCCCACGCTGAACCTCGGCGTGAACATCGACAAGGCCAACCGCAGCCTCTCCTGGACACGCGATGGCGTTCTGCTGCCCGCCGAAGACAGCCCCGCGGCCTTGTTTCGCAAAATGTTCATCCAAGGCGATGCCATGCAAACCGCCGCCTCGCTCAAACGCCTCCAAGATCGTGGCAGCATCCTCGATGCTGTGCGCGATGACATCAGCAGCTTCCAACGTAACCTCGGCAGCAACGACAAAAGCCGTCTCGATCAGTATCTGACCTCCGTGCGAGAACTGGAGCAGCGACTCGCCATCTCCGGCGAGTGGGAGCAGAAACCCAAGCCGCAAACCAAGGCCGCCGAGCCCAAGGATATCGCCGACAAGGCTAAATTCTTCCCGAAGATCCAGCTCATGCTCGACATGGCACGACTCGCTTTCGAATCCGATTCCACGCGCATCATCACGCTGATGGTGGACGGGTTCGCCACGCCTGTATTTGAGATCGATGCACAGCACCGCACTCGCGACGGCTACCACAATCTCAGCCACCACGGGCAGTCGAAGGAAAAGCTCGCCGAACTCGAAAAGGTCGATCTCCAGCAAATGCGGCACCTGCGCGATCTCATCGCCTCACTCGCCGCCACTCCCACGGCCGACTCCAAACGCCTCCTTGACCACACGATGGTCCTCTACGGCAGCAACCTCGGCGATGCGAATGTCCACAACTGCACCAACCTCCCCGTCCTCCTGGCTGGCGGTGGATTCAAACACGGCCAGCACCTGACCTTCGACACCGGGCAGAACAAACCGCTCTGCAATCTCTTCGTCTCCATGCTGCAACGGATGGGCATCGAAGCCGAAGCCTTTGGAAGCAGCACGGGCACCATTACCAACATCGCCATATGAACCCATCGCTAAACCTCACGCGCCGCCATCTCCTCGGCCAAATGACCACCGGGCTCACTGGTGTCGCGCTTTCGCGTTTGTTCACGAACGAACTCGCCGCTGTGCCGCAGCACCAGCCACACTTTGCGCCGAAGGCGAAGCAGGTGTTGCAGATCTTCTGCCCTGGAGCGGCGTCGCACATGGACCTGTGGGATCACAAACCGATGCTGGAGAAATTTCACGGCACGCCAATGCCGGGCGCGGATGTCGAAGTCACGTTTCAGGGTAAGAACGGCAACTTGATGAAGTCGCCGTGGCCCTTCGCACCAGCGGGTCAGAGCGGGAAGATGATTTCGTCGATGCTGCCGCACATGGCGAAGCATGTGGACGACATGGCCTTCATCCACAGCATGACCTCTCGCACGAACACGCACGGGCCTGGCTGCATTTACATGAACTCGTGCTTCACTCGCGAAGGCTTCCCCAGTGCGGGCTCGTGGGTGAGTTACGCGCTCGGTTCGACGAACGAGAATCTGCCGACATACATCGCGATTCAAGACGTGCGCGGCGAACCGCCGAATGGAAAGGCAAACTGGAGCAATGGCTTTCTCTCCGCCCAGTATCAGGCGCGCAGCAGCCGCTGCGCAATCTCGCGCGGCCCGCGAGCATCAAGGCCGATGATGAACAGGCCACGCGCGATTTCCTGAAGCTCATCAATGCGGAGCATGCCGCAGCGCATCCCGGCAACGACGAACTCCGTGCGCGCATGGCCGCCTATGAACTCGCGGCGAAGATGCAACTCACCGCACCGGAAGTCAGCAATCTCGCAGCCGAGCCTGCGCATGTTCATGAACTCTACGGCACTGGCGATAGCAACAAGCTCAAGGCCGCTTATGCGAAGAACTGCCTGCTCGCCCGCCGCTATTTGGAGCAAGGCGTGCGTTACGTTTCGCTCTACTGCGCTTCCCGGGCAAGCAATGTGGATGGCCTGCTCAATTGGGACGCGCACAAGACGCTGAAGGCTGACTACGAGCGGCATTGCCCGATCTTCGATCAGCCGACGGCTGCGCTGCTCACCGACATGAAGCAGCGTGGCATGTTGAACGACGTGCTCGTCGTTTGGTGCACAGAGTTTGGCCGCATGCCGACGCATCAGGAAGGCACCAGTGGCCGCGATCACAATCCCGACGCCTTCACCACTTGGATGATGGGTGCGGGTGTGAAAGGCGGTGTGAGCTACGGCGAGACGGATGACTTTGGCCGCCGCTCCGTCGTGGATGTCGCCACCGTGTATGACTTCTACGCCACCGTGCTGCACCTGGTCGGGCTCAATCACGAGAAGCTGACCTATTACCACAACGGCGCGAACCGTCGCCTCACCGACGTGCATGGGCACGTCATCAAAAACATCCTCGCATGATCGCTGCCATGAAACCTCTCGCGATCCTCCTTCTCGCATCGTCGTCCGCGCTTGCCGCCGATCCCGCGGGCATTGCCTTCTTTGAGCAGAAGGTTCGTTCAGTGCTCGTCGAGCATTGCTACTCATGCCACAGCGCTGAGGCGAAGAAGCTCAAGGGCAACCTTTACCTCGACTCGAAGGCGGGCTGGGAGAAAGGCGGCGACAGTGGCGAGCCGGTCATCGTGCCCGGCAAACCCGAGGCGAGCCTGCTCATTCGCACCGTGCAGTATCTCGAAGCCGACATGGAGATGCCGCCGAAGAAGCCGAAACTGCCTGATGCTGTCATCGCGGATCTGGTGGCCTGGGTGAAGATGGGCGCTCCTGATCCACGCGACGGCGCAAAGATCGAAGCGAAGCGCGGGGACAAATCATGGTGGTCGCTGCAACCCAACAAAACAGACCTCAATATCGCTGGTGACATCGACGACTTCGTCGCTGCGAAGCTCAAGGAGAAGGGGCTTAATTTCAATCCTCCGGCCGACCCTCGCGCACTCATTCGGCGCATGACTTATGATTTGCACGGCCTGCCGCCGACACCGGAGGAAGTTGAAGCGTTTGTGAAGGATTGCCAAACCAACACCAGGGCCAACAAGGACCTCATTGACCGTCTGCTCGCGTCAACACGCTACGGCGAGCGCTGGGGCCGTCATTGGCTCGACGTGATTCGCTTCGGCGAGAGCAATGGCTTCGAGCGGAACTTCGTCATCGATGACCTCTGGCCCTTCCGCGATTACGTTATCAAGTCGATCAACGACGACAAGCCGTTCAACCAGTTCATCACCGAGCACCTCGCGGCTGATGTGATTGGAAAAGACAACCCGCAGGTGGAAGTCGGCAGCGCCTTCCTCGTCGCGGGGCCTTATGACGATGTGGGCAATCAGGACATCGTCGCGCAGAAGAACATCCGCGCCGCCACACTCGACGACATGATTACCGCGACGAGCGGCGCGTTTCTCGGCCTCACCATCAACTGCGCCCGCTGCCACAACCACAAGTTCGATCCCATCCCAACCGAGGATTACTATCGCCTGCGCGCGGCGTTTGAAGGCATCAAGCACGGACGTCGCGCCATCGCCACGAAAGCAGAGCGTGATGCATTCACCAAGGCCACGGTGCCTCTGAATCGGAAACTCAAGCAACTCGAAGCCGAGCGCGATGCACTCGACCAAAGTCTGAACGCCCGCGCCAAGGCGCAGTTGGCGAAGACCCAACCCACGCGGCCCAAAGTGGATGAGTTCGGCACCGATGAATCCTTTGCGCCGGTCGAAGCCAGATACCTTCGCTTTGTCATCCACAGCTTCACCACGGACTACAGCGCCAAGTCCGCGCCGGGAGCACGTGGAGGGAAGCTCACCGAGTTCCAAGTCTGGAGCGCGGACGAACCGGCGCGCAACGTCGCCCTCGCCTCCAACGGGACCCGGGCAGAGGGCGCGAAGTCTGCCGCCGCCGAGGACTTCCCCGAGGCCTACGGGCCGCAATACTGCATCGACGGCATGACGGGCGAGGCGTGGTTCATCGGGCAGCCAGCGGAACTCACGCTCACCTTTGCCAAGCCCGAGCGCATCAACCGCATCACCTTCATCAATGCGCGCGGCGAGCGCGGCACCGATGAAAGCAAAGTGCGCGGAGCCACGCCGACCGAATACGAAGTGCAGGTGTCGCTCGATGGGAAGACGTGGCAAACCGCCGCCACCGATGAAGGGCGCGAACCTTGGACGCCCGCGCACGGCATCGCTAAAGCCCGCCGCACTAGCATCACTCGCGAGGAAGCTGCACGCGTCGCCGCGCTCGACAAAGAAATCGTCGAGGCAAAGGCCGCGCTCAACCGCGTGCCCAAGCTCCCGCAAGTCTGGGCCGGTAACTTCTCACAGCCAACGGAACCCACCTTCGTCCACAAAGGTGGCGATCCGATGAAGCCCGGCGACACTGTCGCGCCAGCGAGTCTCGCGGTGCTCGGCCAAGTGACGAAGCCCTACGAACTGAAGCCTGATGCTGATGAAGGTCAGCGCCGCCTCGCGCTCGCTCAATGGATCACGAGCAACGAAAACCCGCTCACTGCCCGCGTGCTCGCCAACCGCGTCTGGCAGCATCACTTCGGCACTGGCATCGTCGATACCCCAAGCGACTTCGGCTTCCTCGGCAGCAAACCCACACATCCCGAGCTGCTCGACTACCTTGCAAAACGTCTCGTCGCACACGGATGGAGACTCAAAGACCTCCATCGTGAAATCCTGCTCTCCCAGACATATCTGCAAAGCGCCGCTTATCGCGAAGACG
>JBIKIA010000280.1:0-6401 GCA_044361885.1 Prosthecobacter sp.
GCCTCCCAGGTCATGCCCCTCATCACCCGCTTCTTCTGGGGTGACATCGATTTAAAATGGTTCCCCGAAGCCTGCTGGAGTCATCCGAGGAGGAAAGGCAACGACGGCGGCTTCTACACCGTGCAGCAGTTCATGGAAGGCAACGCCATGCCCGGCGCAAAGGTGCTCTGCATCCGCGATTGGCGGAAGCGCCTGCTTTCACGAGAGCCGATGCTCGAAACGACGCCGCTGCAGATCGCGGACGATCTCGAAGCGGCCGCCGAGCAAGCCTTTGCCGCGCTCGACTCGTTGCACGAAGCCGCCACGGCCGACTCCGAGCTGCAAAAGAACGTCCACGACTGCGAGGCGCTCGCCTGGCTCGGTCGCTACTACGCGGCGAAGATTCGCGGAGCCTGTGCGCTGGCCTTGTTTGATGCCAGCAGCGACCGTTTCGAGCACGCCGCCGCGCTGCGTCACCTGAATGAGGCTCTTTCGCATTGGAAGCACTACGCCGCCATCCGCGATGCGAACTACGTCCCCGCTCTCTACAATCGCCTCGGCTACGTGGACATCACCGCGCTCACCGAAAAGGTCGCCGCCGACATCGAGATCGCCAAGGGATGGAAACCCGGCAGCCTCCAAGACAGCGGGAAACGTGCTGGTGCCGAGAAAGGCTTTCGCAAGTGATTGGGTAGTAATGGGCACCATCCTGGAGCGACAAAGCGCTTCCCTTGCCGCCCCAACGATGCCTATTCTTTGCCGAACTTTCCTCCCGCCCCATGAATCCGACTTCCTCTGACACCGCCCCGACTTGCAACCCAGAATGGGAGAAGCATGGCTTGTTCTTCGAGTATGGCAGCGCGGCGAATCCGCGGATGCCGAAGATCGGCATTGATGTGTTTCCGCCTGCGATGCATCACATCGCCGAGACCAAGCTCATCCCTTTGGATCTCTCACAGAAGCTTGAAACGAGCTACCCGGTCACCGGGCCCAATCTTTTGGCGAACTACCTTCACATCGCCGCCGGTGACGAACTACCCACCGCCTGCCATGCCAGCAGCCAGGTCTTTTATATCATCCGTGGGGCTGGTTTCAGTGTTATCGATGGCAAGAAGCTGAGCTGGAAAATGGGCGATCTCTTTGCGCTGCCCGTCACCGGCGAGATCCGGCATCGGGCGAGCGAGGACAGCGCCTTCTATTGGGTGAATGACCAGCCGCTGATGGATTTCCTTGGTGCCAAGCCCACGACTCCGAGATTCCGTCCGCTCTACTTCTCTCGTGAACTGCTCACGAGCGAGCTGGAAAAGGTGCGGAAGGAAAACGAGGACAAGGACAAGAATCGCAACGGCATCCTGCTGGCGAATCCTGACTGCCCGCAGACCAAGACGCTCACTCACTCCATGTGGTCGCTCTACAATCTGCTGCCCGCGAAGAGCAAACAGAAGGCCCACCGGCACAACTCCATCGCCCTCGATTTCGCCGTCAAGGCCACGGAAGGCGTTTACACCATGATCGGCCGCGATCTCGACAGTGATGGCAACATCATCAATCCCGTGCGTGCCAACTGGGTGGCCGGAGGGGCCTTTGTGACGCCCCCTGGCTGGTGGCACTCCCATCACAACGAAAGCGACGAAGACGCCATCGTACTGCCCGTGCAAGATGCCGGACTGCAAACCTACATGCAGACACTCGATATCAGATTCGCCCACGGTTATTAAAGGAGCGGAATCCCAAACGCCGCTGACCACATGCGACGCCTCTTGCTCCTCCTTTCGTCATTCGTCCTTCTGCATTCGTCATTGATTGCCAAGCAGCCGAACATCCTCTGGCTCATCGGCGAGAATCTGAGTCACGATCTCGGCTGCTACGGCGCGAAGGATGTCCACACACCGAATCTCGATCAACTGGCCGCCCATGGCACTCGCTACACGCGGGTGTTTTCGACGAACCCGGCCTGTGCTCCGAGTCGCTCGGCATTTTTCACCGGGATGTATCAAACCACGACGGACACGCACCCGATGCGTTCGCATCGCAGTGATGACTTTCGCCTTCCAGCGGGCGTGCGGCCGGTGACGCAGCGTTTGCGTGAGGCGGGCTACTTCACGGCCAACATCAAGACGGCGAATGGCGACAGCGTCGGCACGGGCAAGCTCGACCTCAACTACGTCAACGAAGGCCCAATATACGATGAGAACTCGCAGGACTGGAGCGCCCTGAATTCACGCCAGCCCTTCTTCGCCGTCGTGAATGCCGAGGAAAACGAATACGACATCTACGACCGCAAAAGCGCCGAGAAGGATCGTGTGAAGTGGGTGGGCGAGGACATTCATGTGCAGCATGCGAAGCCGGAAAGCGTCACACCACCGCCTTACTACCCGGATCATCCCGTCGTGAGGCAGGAGTGGGCGCGTTACCTGAACTCCGTCTCCGGCATGGACCTGCGCTTCGGCAAAGTGCTCGCCCAACTCCGCGCCGATGGCCTTGAGGATGACACCATCATCATCTTCTTTGGCGACAACGGCCGCCTGGAGCCACGCGGCATTCATTGGTGCTACGACAACGGCCTGCGCGTGCCCATGATCATCCAGTGGCCAAAGAATCATCCCGCGCCGCCGCAGTGGAAACCTTGCAGCGTCGATGACCGCATCCTCAGCCTCATCGACGTCACCGCCACCACGCTCGCTCTCGCAGGCATCGAGCGCCCAGCACTCATGCAGGGCCGCGTCTTCCTCGGTGATCACGCTGATGCGCCCCGCCGCTTCGCCTTTGCTGCACGCGACCGCATTGACGAGGCCGTGCAGCGCATCCGCAGCGTGCATGACGAGCGCTTTCACTACCTCCGCACCTTCACCACCGGCCCCACTTTTGCCTCGCTGAACCGCTACAAAGAAAAATGCTTCCCCATCCAGTCGCTCATGCGCGAACTGCACACCGAGGGCAAACTCACCGGCCCGCCGCTCGCCCTCATGCAGCGCACCGGTCCCTGCGAAGAGCTTTTCGACACGCAGGCCGACCCGCATGAAATTCGCGATCTTTCCCAGTCCACCGCCCCCGATCACCGCGAAGCCCTCATCCGCCTACGCGCCGCCCTCGACACCTGGATCACCGAAACCGGGGATCGCGGCGCCACGCCCGAGCCGCCGGAAATCATCGCCCCCTTTGAAAAGGAGATGCACGACTGGTTTGGCACGCCTGCATGGGTGAAGCAACGGTGACAGCGAAACGGCACGATAAATGCCTCCATCGCCCTCGTTGAATCAGCCCCCCATGCTTCGATTTGTCTTTTCTGCGCTCTTTGCGTTCCTATGTGGCGATTCATTCGCCGCAGTCCCTGTCGCGGCTTTTCTCGAACAGCACTGCGTCGAGTGCCATGACGCGGACGTGAAGAAAGGCGGCCTCGACTTGACCAGCTTGAACTTCGACAAGCTCGATCCGGCCTCCCTCAAACCCTGGCAGCACATCTTCGAGCGTGTGCGCGATGGTGAGATGCCGCCAAAAAAGAAGCCGCAGCCGCAGAAGAATGAAAAAGACCTCTTCCTCGCCAACTTGAAGCAGCCACTGCTCGAAGCCGATCAGGCAGACATCGCCGCGAACGGTCGTGTGCGCAGTCGCAGGCTCACGCGGGTCGAGTATGATCACACGCTGCATGATCTGCTCGGCATCGACATTCCGCTGAAGACATTGCTTCCGGAGGATCGCGCCTCGCACGGCTTTGAAACCGTCGCGGATGGCCAGCAGCTCTCGCATCATCAGCTCGCACGCTACCTCGACGTGGCCGATCTCGCTTTGAGCGGTGCCTTTGATCGTGCTGAGAAAGGCGATGCGACTTACGCAAAGCATCACACGCCCGAAATGCTGATCAAAAACCGCGGCGGCAACTACCGCGGCCCCGATTTGAAGAACGGAGAAAGCATCACCTGGCCCATCGGGCTGCAATTCTTCGGCCGCACGCCGACGTGGGCACCGGAGAGTGGATGGTATCGCATCACGCTGCGTGGTCTGCGCGGCATCAATCCGACCGAAGATGGCGCGGTGTGGGGCATGCTGCGCTCCGGCACCTGCGAATCGAACGCACCGCTGCTTTACATGATCGGACTCGTGGAAGCCACCGCGACGCCGCGCGACACGACTTTCGAAGCCTGGATCGAAGACGGCCATCGGCTGGAGCTGCGGCCGAACGACGGCACTCACAAACGAGCTCCCACTGCTGCCAAAGGCGGCAACGTGAGCTTCAAAGATCGCAATCTCGAAAAACAAGGCTTCTCCGGCATCGCCCATCGTGGCATCGACATCGAGCGCATCTATCCCATCGCCAACGACATCGGCGTGCGGAAGAAGCTCTTCGGCGGCGATGGCCTGGAAGCGCTGAAAGCCGAAAATCTCGACAAACTCGTGAATCGCTTCGCCACACGCGCTTTTCGCCGGCCCGTCACCGAGGCACAAAGTGCTCCTTATCGCCAAATCGCCGCCAAATCCCTCGCTGAGGGCGATTCGGTGCCGGATGCGCTTCGTGCCGCTTACCGCGCCATCTTGTGCTCGCCGCGCTTTTTGACCTTCATTGAGACTCCCGGACCGCTTGACGATCACGCCATTGCCTCGCGGCTCAGTTTTGCGCTTTGGTGCTCCATGCCTGACCAAGAGCTGCTCGATCTCGCGAACCAAAAGAAGCTCCACGAGCCAGAAGCGCTCGCGCAGCAAGTCGAGAGGCTGCTTTCGCATGAAAAGGCGAAGCGCTTCTTCGCCAGCTTCACCGATCAGTGGCTGAAGCTCAATCAAATTGACTTCACCACGCCCGATACGCGCCAGTTCCGCGAATTCGATCCCGTCGTGCAGGAGTCCATGCTCCAGGAAACCCGCGCCTACTTCACCGAGCTGCTAAGCAGCGATTTGAGCGTCACCCACCTCGTCGATTCCGACTTCGCTTTCCTCAATGGCCGCCTAGCTCGTCATTACCGCGTCGATTTGGAACTCAAGCCTGGCGACGGCCTGCAAAAAGTCGCTTTGAAGCCGCAGGACATTCGCGGTGGCCTCATCACCCAAGGCGCGATCCTTAAAGTCACCGCCGATGGCACCAGCACCTCGCCCGTCGTGCGCGGCGTATTCGTGAACGAGCGCATCCTCGGCA
Source organism: Prosthecobacter sp. (assembly GCA_044361885.1). Taxonomy (GTDB): domain Bacteria; phylum Verrucomicrobiota; class Verrucomicrobiia; order Verrucomicrobiales; family Verrucomicrobiaceae; genus Prosthecobacter. The sequence goes on from JBIKIA010000280.1 coordinate 5,105, forward strand.
ACCACATCCCGCCGCCACCACCAGGCATTCCTGCCATCGAGCCGGACATTCGTGGTGCCACTAGCATCCGCGACCAACTCGACAAACACCGCAACAACGAAAGCTGCGCCAGTTGCCATCAGACCATCGACCCACCCGGCTTTGCGCTCGAAAACTACGACCCCGTCGGCATCTGGCGCAAAGGCTACGGCAAGGACAGCAAAGGTGCCCCGATTGATCCCTCGGGCCTCACGCCCGAAGGCGATGCGTTCACTGACCTCGCCACTTGGAAGCAAAACTACACGAAACGCCCCGCTCAACTCGCCCGAGGCTTCGCCACCCACTTCCTCACCTACGCCACCGGCGCTCCACCTCGCTTCAGCGATGAAGCCGCGCTCGATGAGATCGCAAAGAAGACCACCAACCTCCGCTCAATCATCCGCGAGGTGGTTTTGAGCGACATTTTCCGTACCAAGTAACGTTTCACCGCACAATGAGCACATTCACTTTCCAAAAACACCTATCACGTCGCGCCATGCTGCGTGGCGCGGGCATCACGCTCGGGCTTCCGCTGCTGGAGGCCATGACGCCAGCCTTCGCGGCGGTGAAGGAGACCAAGCAGGCGAAGCGCTTCGTCGGCATGAGTTTGGCGCTGGGGCTGCACAATCCGAATCTGGTGCCAGCGGGCTCGGGGCGGGATTACAAGCCTTCGCGCTACCTCGCGGGCATTCAGGATTTGCGAGAGGATTTCACGGTGGTGTCGGGTTCTTCGCATCCGGGTGTCACGGGAGGTCACACGGCCGAGGGAAGCATTTTTTCGGCCTGTCCGAATGCGCGGGGCTCGACAACGCGGAACACGATCTCGCTTGATCAGCTCATGGCGAAGCATCTGGGGCATAAGACGCGGTTTCCATCGCTGGTTTTGAATACGAACTCGCAGACGAGCCCGAGCTACACCGAGAATGGCTCGATGATTCCGGCTGAAAACAGCGCGATGAAGCTCTTCACGCGGCTCTTTGTGAATGACACGCCTGCGGAGCAGGAACGGCAGGCGGAACTCATCCGCAGCGGACGCAGCGTCATGGATGTGGTCGGTGCGGAGGCGAAATCGCTTCAGCGTGAGCTCGGGGCAGGGGATCGCGACAAACTGGACGCGTGGTTCACCAGCGTGCGTGAGCTGGAGCAGCGTCTCGCCGCGAACGAGTCCTGGACGCACAAACCAAAGCCGAAGGTGAGCCTCGTGCCGCCGCGTCAGATCCCGCGCGACAACGAGGTGGCCGTGGAGCGCATCTACCTCGACATCGTCCACATGGCGCTG
>JBIKIA010000022.1:0-20448 GCA_044361885.1 Prosthecobacter sp.
ATCCCGCAGGTGCCCCAATACATGTGCAGCGGCTCTTTCGGGTCGATGGCGAACTGACGATTGTGTGAGACGATTTGCTTTCGCGACATAACACCGCGCTCGACATCGGCGGACATCTTCCGCCACGTCAAACCGGCATCTTGTGAACGAAACAGGCCGCTGAGGTCCGTCATGGCCCAGACTTCTTTGGCGTTGGTGGGATGCGCGACGACATCCTCGATCCACCCGCCGCCGCCGGGTCCAAAAGGTTGCCATGTTTCAGCGGCGAGAGCTGAAGAAGCGATGAGGGTGAGGAGGAATTTCATGTGGTTTATCGCGTTGTCATCGGTCCCATCTTCACGACTTCGAGGTCCTTGCCTTTGATTTTGCGGATGGGGAGAATCTCTTCATGCACCCAGCGATCATCGGGTGCGCCGCTGATGAACCAATCGCCGCCGTTATCGGCGAGGATCATGCCGTGTGTCTTGAGACCTTCGAGGATGACTTTGGCAGGGCCGGTGAATTTGGATGTGTCGAAGCCCGCCTTCAATCGCACGCGCATTCCCATCGGCGGGAGATTTTCATCTTTGTGCGGGCTGGCGAAGTGGGATGCGGGTGACACATAGGCTTTGCGGCTCTGCTTCACCGTGAATCTAAGCGCATGCGTGAGCTTCTTCGCACCGCAGATTTCATCGTAACGGGCAAGGCCGGGCAGGATCGGCAAGCCAGCGGCGTCGGCACTGGTCCAGCCCGCAGGACGCGGTTTTGGAGTCTTGAGATCAAAGATGGCACCGCTGGCGGCTTTCCAGCTTTTGCCACCGTCGATGGGGAAGGCGCGGTAGAGTTCGTAGAGCTTCCAGTTGTCTTTATCGAGCAGCAGCACATGGCGGTCGCCATCGCTCTGCGGGCCGCCTTCGATGTGTGCATCCGGCGGCACGGGATAGGGGCCTGCGTCACTCTCATCAGCGTATTCAAACGTCACGGGCACCTTCGGCTGTTCCCCGCTCACGACATAGTAAGGAATGCCGCCGGGTTGGCCCTTCCAAACGAGTCCGAAGTCCTCATGCAGGCCTGTGTCCGCGCCAATGCTCGCGATGATGGCATCGCTGAGTGGATCGACTTCATCTTTGGAGACATCACGATTCCACTCGTTATCGGCAGGCATAAGCAAAGCGCCGCCGAGATCGGCATTCGGGCCTGTTTTGAGGTTGGGATGCTGAGCGAGCGCCATGCTGGCGATGAAAAGGCAAAGAATGGGTTTCATGACGGACTTGTTCAAACGCCACGAATCACGGCCATTCACTCAGCAATCGGCTGAGATACCCCCACGGCATCTTCGTGGTTTCCACGCTGTGTCTGATTGTCTTCTTCATCATTCACTGATTATTCGATGTTATTGTCATACAAAGACGCACCAGACTGCACCCAAGGTCATGTCATCACTTCGTCTGCTTTGTTTGCTTCTTTCTTTCATTTCGTATGCATCGGCGCTGACGCCTGAGGACGCGGGGGCACGGTTGCACACGGCGCGGCAGATTGCTCGGGAGCGGAACGATGAGAAGCTGGTGCGCGGGGTCGAAAAGCTGGCCCGTGATTTCAAGAGCGGTTTGCCTGCGGATGCGGAGGAACAACTGCGTGAGGCGGAGAAGGCAGTGGGCATCGACCCTGGCGGCTGGAGCATGGCGGGGCAGCAGTTGTTTCATCCCACACCGGAGATGGAGGCCGCTTTGAAGGCCAGCGGGCCGAAACTGATCGCTGCGCTGGCTTCTGGAGATGCGGCGTCGGTGCGGGAGATCACCCTGGCGATGGAAAGTATCCTCGGTGATCAAGCCGGTGTGCCGGATGGCCGCCGCATGGGCAAAAAAGCGGGTGAGTTGAAGCTGAGCCGCGCCGAGGCCGTGAAGCTCTTTGTCGATGCGCTGGAGACGGAAGGCCGCGCGATGCGCACCTTGATGAAAGGCGAGCTTTTGCCGGATCAAATGGCCCGCGTCTATGCCTATGTGCTCGATGCCTGTGCGACGATGCATCCGCATGTCGCGCAGCATGCGCCGCAGAGGCTCGGCGATCTCGACAAGCTACTGCGAGGCACCGCAGGCGTGCTTTTGAAGCTTCAGCAGCCGCAGGGCCATTTTCCGTTTCCCGACCTGCGCGGCAAAAACATCCGCTTCGGCGACATGACGGAAAAACAGCTCCAAAACGGCTCCATCAAAATTGAAGACGGCTGGATCATCACGCCCGATCCCGATGGCGGATCGCAGTTCGACACCGGCGTGTGCGGCGTGGCGCTGCTGCGGGCGGGCGAGCTGTTGAAGGATGAAACCTATCTCGCCGCGGGTCGTCGTGCCGCCGAATGGGCGGCGAAGCAGACATGCTGCGCGAACTTCAATTACAACGCCTTCTCCGTCTCGCTGCTGGCCTGCGCCGGGATGAAGGAGGCCGCTTTGCTAAAGCTGCGTGTCGGTGTCGCTCCTGGTCAGGCGAAGAATGGCCGCTGGATCGATCCGCACAACGCCCGCACGGTGTATCACGTCATCATCCTGCGTGCGCTGGCCGATCTCGGTCGCTCAGCCGAGATCGATGCCATCACGCAGCCTGCGATTCGTGCCTTGCTCGATGAGTTTGATGCCATGGGCATCACCGTCGAGGCCTTGCCGGAACTTCACGCCCTCGCCAAACAGCATCCTGACGATGCGCGGCTTCAAAAAGCCGTTCGAGGCATGGCCTCTGTGATCATCAACAAATGCACCGACGGCACCCGCGTGAAAATGGGCGCTCAACCTCACCAGCTCGCCGCAGTGGCCGAGGTGGTGGAGTGAGATGCTCAACCAAAGAGTTTCGACGACTGAGGCGTCTCCATTCACTCACCCTGCATTAAGGAGCCGATGGCGCCGCTGACGATCTGAGTGCGTGCCTTGCCGTGATAATCTGTCTCCAGGAGATGCTTCCCATCGGCATGGTCGAGCTTGGCATCGCTGGCGGGTGTGGCGTCGTGCTTGCTGCCATCGAGAGCGACGCCGGGGAAGTCTTCGAAGCCGCGGCCTTTGACGCAGCCGTCTTTGGGGCCATCGCCAAAGACGACGTTGCCAGTGCTGAGAACGCCTGCGTTGCCGTTGGCGTAGTGGAGGGCATTGGCATCGCGTGAGTAGAGGATGTTGTTGGCAAGGACCATGCCTTCGCGGCCATTCCAGGAGCCGCCGCGAAAGGCGTGGGCGCTGTTGAGGATGGTGTTGTGGATGACTTGGAGGTTCAGCGTCTTGCCTTGATGATCGGTGCTGGCAAAGCCTGCGCCTGTGCCATTGATCATCACGTTGTTGCGCACGATGGCCTCACCTTGCACCTGCATCACATTATCAGCGCTGTTGTAGCATAGATTGCGCTCGATGATGTTCACCGGCTTCCCAGCTGTACCATACACGGTGATGCAGGGATACTGCGTGTCATGCACATGGTTCTCGGCGATGAGATTGCCCCAGGAGCCTTGCTTCACCTCGATGCCATCGCCTTGATCGCCGCGACAATCGTGAATGTGGTTCAGCGCGATGACGCTCTCGCTCATGATGTGATCGCCGTTGTTGGCACCGAGATACATGCCTTCCGCGTGACCGTCGCCGTGGTGGATGTGGTTGCGAGTTAAAAAGAGGCGCTGGGTGTCGGCGCTGTTGGCGCTGAGACAGACCTGACCTGTGTGATGAATGTGACATTGATCGATCCACACATCCGAGCACTGCCCGAGGCGCACGCCGTGGCTGCCGCCAGTGAACTCGATGCCACGCAGGCAAAGGAACTTCACCGAGCCGCCCTGGCCGACATTGAGCACGTTTTGTTTGTCATCAGGCCGTGTGATGACGACCTGCGCTCCCTCGGCTGCGACGATCCAGATCGGTGCCTCCGCCGTGCCGCTCGCCAGCAGATCCCACATGCGCTCGACGCTGTAGTTGCCAGCGGCGAGCTCGAGCTTGTCGCCCGGCTGCAAGGCTTCCACGGCCTTCACGAGTGCTGCTCCATTAGTATCGCTGTGCTGGATCACTCGCTTCGGCGAGACGGTGGACCACGTGGGTTCATAGCTGGCAGCCAGAGTGGTCGAGACGAGGGCGATGAAGAGGAGGAATTTCATGAGGTGACGATGAAGGGAAAGAGAAATCGAAGGCCAGTCTTTACGGCAGTGGACCGAGGCTGAGCCAGCCAAGAGCGTGGTGATCTTGCTCGGCATTGGCAAAGCGCAGGGGCTTGCCATTCGGCAGCGGATGGATGACTCGGAGACCGAGTGTGAGGCTAGCTAGGGGCTTCTTCTGCAGATTCATCGAGGCTTTCCATTCACGCGATTCATCACCGGGAAGGAGGTCTGTGATCTTCCAGTTCACCGGCCAGCGCTGATCGATCTTTCCGTCTGCGCTGATTGCTGCCAGCTCTAGGCGCCAGTCTTGATAAAAGGGGGCCACGCCTTGATTCAGGACGGTGAGGCGGACTTGCAGCTTTTCTTTCTCACCAGTGATCTCCGCCACCGAGACATGAAAATCGTAGCCCATGCGGCGAACCTCCGCCACGGCACCGGCATAGCGGGCCGCTTTGGCTTTCTCTTTAAACATACCGGATTCCATGAGCCAGCTCACATGCGTTTGCCTCACACATTCGGCAAAGTCTTGCGCCTGCGGATGCGCTGGTTTGGCATCGAAAATTTGGCCCCAGATCTCAGGCCGCACCTCGCCACCAATGGGCTGGGTGCGCCATTTGTTCAGCGCTGCGTCACCGGCCTTTTTTAAAATGGGCATGAAAAACCAATCGTCCTCTTTGCCACGATCCAGCGTGCCCCAAGCAAAGGAGTCGTCATGAAATCCCATGTTGTATTGGGCATTGGCCGCCCAGTGGTCATCATCTTTTCCCACTGGATAGCGCAGCAGGATGGGACTCGTGTTGAAAGCCTTTTCATACGCATCAAGGACGCGTCGCTGGGTCTTCGGCGAGGCAAACAAGTCCTCTCGCGGATAGGTGTGCCACTCACCCCAAGAGCCGAGCAGACCGGCGGTGATGAAGCCGATGCGCGCATCGCCATCGTAGCGCTTGCCGAGGGCTGTGATGAAGGACTCCAGTGCTGCCACCACGCGCTCGTCATCGTAGTCAGGCGTGTGGCATGTGGTTTTCTCATCCTTGTTTTTCCATGAGGTGATCTTCACGCCCCGCTCCTGCAAGTATTCCGGCAGGCCGCTTTTCTTGCCTGGATATTCGATCCAGATGCGAAAGACCGCTTGGTTTCCGCGTGCCGATATTTTGTTGAGCAACACCTCCATAGGCTCCCAGTCAAAGCTGGATTCGCCACGCATGAGCTTCGACAAAGGGAGGTAATCAAACTCCAGACTGTGCGGGAAGTGAGACTTACCTTCGTCGGCATAATCAGCATAAGGCACCAGGCCCTTCAGCGGATTATCCGCAGGCGAAGGAGCCGGCTTGAGTTCCACCACCTCCGCCATGAGAGGCAGGGATAAAAGGGCCGACAACAGAGTGGGGCTCACCTTGTGCCCGCAGCAGCGCGGAGCAGATGTAACTTGTGTGCTGGAATCCTTCATGGTGTGCGGACGATGGGGCCGATGTATTCTGCGAATGGCTTCATGGCGGTGAAGTCCGTTTATTACTACGCAGGGTAACTTGTTAGATTTTAACACTCCAAGCCGACTAGTGCTTTGACTATTTCGATGTTTCAAAGCTAGACTTCGGTTATATCTTATGAACGCCAAGCTCAACGATCCCCACCTCAATTACCACCACCTGCGCCTGTTTTGGGAAGTCGCCCGCGCAGGCAGCCTCAAGGCCGCTGCATCGCGTCTGCATCTTTCTCAGCCAACAATCAGCGCCCAGATCAAGGCGCTGGAGACGAGCCTCGACGAGCAGCTTTTTGACCGCACGGGGCGCGGATTGAAGCTCACGGCGCAGGGGCGGCTCGTGATGGAATGCGCAGCGGAGATTTTCTCCCTCGGTACGGAGATGGTAAGATCGCTCCACGGTCAGGGCAGCGCCCGGAATCTGCGCCTGAACATCGGCATCACGGATTCCCTGCCAAAGTTGGTCGCGTGGCGGCTCATCCGCCCTGCCACCAAGGCCTTCCCCAATTTACAACTCTCCTGCGCCGAAGGTCATGCGCAGGAACTGCTCGGCTCCCTCGCGGCAGGCAGGCTCGATGTCGTTTTGTCCGATGAAGCCGCGCCGTCGTCGATGCCGGTGAAAGCCTTCAATCACCTGCTCGGCGAGTCGCCGGTGGTCTTTTGTGCGGTGCCAGCGCTGGCTAAGAAGCTGAGTGCGGATTTTCCTGCCTCGCTCAAAGACGCCCCGGTGCTGCTGCCCGCCAGCCGCACGGCCTGGCGGCATGAGCTGGACCGCTGGTTTGACTCCCACCGCATCCGTCCGCACATCGTGGCGGAGTTTGATGATGCCGCGCTGATGAAAACGGCGGCATCGGACGGCATGGGCGTTGCGCCCATCGCGGCTTCCGTTTTGGACGAGGCCGTGGATCGTTACGGGCTGAAGCCTGTCGGTCGTCCGGTGCGTTGTGGATTTTCCTGTTATCTGATTACCTTGGAGCGGGCCATGCGGCATCCCGCGCTGGCGGTGATCGCGGGGGAGTCGAAGGATGTGTTTAAAACGAAGTCTGTATTGAAATAAGTAATCCCAACCGTCTGCATGGCAGGCAGAATAGCCTGCTGAGGGGATGGATGGAGAATTCATTCGCATCTTGATTCAGTGTGGGAAACTACATCCCACTTCACTTTCATGAATCTCCGCCGCGATCTTCCTGCCTCTCTTGTTGTTTTTCTCGTTGCTGTGCCGCTGTCGCTGGGCATCGCCTTCGCATCTGGGGCACCAATCATTGCGGGGCTGATCGGCGCAGTAGCCGGAGGCATTGTAACGGGGCTGCTCGCAGGCTCGCCGCTTCAGGTCTCGGGGCCAGCTGCGGGATTGACGGTCGTGGTGGCCGGGCTAGTGCATCAGTTTGGCTGGGAAACGATGTGCCTGATCACGGCTTGTGCGGGCGTGGTGCAGCTTTTGTTGGGCTGGTTCAAAGTGGCACGCGGTGCGCTTATCATCGCACCAGCTGTGGTGCATGGCATGCTCGCTGGCATCGGCATCTCGATCGCACTGGCGCAGATCCATGTGGTGCTCGGCGGTTCGCCGCAGAGTTCGCCGGTGGTAAATCTGCTCGGCATTCCAAAGCAGCTCGGCCTCGTGAACATGCAGGCGGCGATTCTCGGCTTCCTCACCATCGCCATCCTTATCATTTGGAAAAAGCTTCCCTTCAAAGCTATCCCAGGCCCGCTGGTGGCCGTGGTGACAGGCACCGTGGTGTCCATCATCGCGAAGATGGATGTGAGGCGCGTGGATCTGCCAGAAACCTTTGAGCTGACCAAACTCGCACCACCAGAGCATTGGGGTCCGTTTGTGATCGCGGTGCTGACGGTGGCGATCATCGCCAGCATCGAGTCCCTGCTGTGCGCGGTGGCCACGGACAAGCTGCACAGCGGCGTGCGCTCCAATTTGGACAAAGAGCTGCGTGCTCAAGGCGCGGGCAATCTCGTCTCAGGGCTGCTCGGCGGCCTGCCGATCACGGGCGTGATCGTGCGCTCATCGGCAAACATCATTGCGGGTGGTGCGAGCCGCTGGTCGGCCATTTTTCATGGCGTGTGGGTGCTGATCTTCGCGCTCTTCCTCGGTGGTGTGATCGAGCAAATCCCGCTGGCCGTGCTCGCAGGTCTGCTGGTGCATGTGGGCATCAATCTGGTGAACCTGCATCACATCCGCGACCTGCACACACACAAGGAAGCGCCGATCTACTTTGCCACGGTGCTCGGCGTGGTCGGACTTAACCTCCTTGCAGGTGTCGGCATCGGCCTGGGCCTCAGCGTTTTCTTCCTGCTACGCCGTCTTTCCAACACCGATGTCAAAGTCGAGCAGCGTGAAGGCAAGTGGCATGTGCGCATCGGTGGCACGCTCACCTTTGCCTCAGTGCCTAGCATGAACGCTGCGCTTTCGACCATCCCTGCGGGTCACAATGTGGACATCGACCTCGCCGTCGATTTCATTGACCACGCGGCTTTTGAATCGCTGCACGGCTGGCGTCTGAATCACGAGAAGACGGGCGGCCATGTCGATCTCGATGAAACGCACGAGGAATGGTATAAGCCTGCTCGTGAAGGCACGCCGAGACGTGGGAAGTCCCTGCCAGGTGTGAGAGCGTGATCGGAGCATAGCCCCTGATGGGGGTGCATAATCCCCTCTCAAGGGGATGGGTTTTCGAGGGGTGAAGGTGGTTATTGAGGGCAAGTCCTTCACGCCTTTCTCCACTTCATGTCTCACACCGCCGAACCCGCCCTCGTTCATCCGACTACAGCCTCGGTGGTTGATTACCATCCGCATCCACCGAAGCGCAAGAAGCCGCTGGCGAGTGATCTGCTCATCGCGGAAAAGGCCAAGAAGCCTGCGATCTTCACGCTCGACAATCTCCGCCGCGATGCGCTTGCGGGGTCCATCACCGGCCTCATCGCGGTGCCGCTGACGGTCGGCATCTGCCTCATGTCGGAGTATCCGATCGAGACGGGTTTGATGACAGTGCTGTTCGCCTGCTTGATCGGTTTTATCACATTCCTCTTTCGTCCGGGCAACTACGTCGGCGTGCCAGGAGTTGCTGCGGGTCTCGCACCCGTGCTGGCGATGAGTGTTCACAAATTCGGCATGGAGAACATGCCCTTCCTCATTTTCTGCACTTCGGTGATGCAGGCCATCGCGTGGAAGTTCAATCTCCAGCGCTTCATCCTCAAAGCGATCCCGAGCTACCTCATCGAAGGCTTGCTCGCGGGTATCGGGCTCAAGATCGCACTCAAGTTCCTGCCTTACACTTACGGCATCGTCGGCGAGAGCCACGAATGGTTCACCATGGAGCGCATCAAGATGATCGTGCTCTCGATCAGTGCTCTCGCGCTGTTCCTGCATCTCTTTGGCAAATACAAAGCCAAGTATCCGGCGGTGCCGTATGTGGCCGTGGTTGTCGTCGGCGTGATCGCTGGCATGTATATGCACATCCCGATGCTTCACATCGAGCATACGCCAATCAAGCTGGCGCTGCCTTTCCCGAACTTCGATGTCATCCCGCCGAAGATGGTCGCGGAGATCATCGGTTACGCGCTGATGCTGGCGCTGATCGACGTGATCGAGCAGGTGATGAGCAATGCAGCCATCGAAAAGCTAGATCCGCTAGGCCGCCCGGCGAACACGAACAACAGCCTGCTCGCCATCTGGGTAGCGAACATCGGCAGCAGCTTCTTCGGTGGCATGACCAATCTCGACGGCCTCGCCAAAAGTGCCACGAACGCCCTCGCTGGTGCTGTCACGAAGATGGCGAATCTCTTCACCGGTCTCGTCCTGCTCATCTTCATCCTCGATCCGCATCTGCTGGAGCATCTACCGTATTTCTCGCTCGCTGTGCTCATGATCTTCACCGGCTGGAAGATGATCATCGGCCTCACACACGTGGCGTCACATGGCAGCTACGCGCTACTGCTGGCACTCTTCTGCGGCATTCTGACCTACACCGTCGGCATCTTTGAGGGGCTGATCGTTGTGCTAGGCCTCCACCTGTTCATCAATTTTGTCATCTTCCGCCATGATCACGTTCCCTTCATCGAGATGATGAAGCGTTTCGCGCACCGCTTTGGTGAGGACATCGATCCACGCAGCACGGACACCATGCTCGTTCACAAGGACAAGCAGATCGGCGGCCTGCGCTACAGCACCATTAGCCACAATGCCGCCGAGAAGAAGAACCTCACCGACTTCATCAACGACTGGGCCTTTGGCATCAACAACCACAGCATGAGCGCCGTCGTCGGCTGCTACGATATCAATGGCCTGCTCTGGGGCACCTTCGCCAAGGAGCTGCGTGAAGGCCACCACAAGATCAAAGGCTACTTCGAGCATCTCTTTGAACTGGAAGACGTGCATGTGAAATTCGAGACCGGCGAGGTGCGCCAGTACAAGGAAATCCACATCCAGTCCGGCAAATACGTCTTCACCTTCAAGCGCAAGAAGGAGCTCATCAGCGTGCCTGCCCGCTACTCCTTCGTCTGCAAAAAGGAAAAGACCGGATGGTTCATCCTCGAGCACCACTCCTCCGAATTCCCCGCCTGATTTCCTCATCACCTCAGCATTTCACAAACAAACCAAACCCAAATCCATGATACCCGCCGCCGTCATCCTCATCGTTCTCATCATCCTCAGCGCCTCCATCATCAAACAGGGGCACGTGGGAGTCGTCACCCGCTTTGGCAAATACCAGCGCCTCATGCTGCCGGGCCTCAACTTCAAGCTGCCACTGCTTGAGGGTGTCTTTAAGAGCATCTCCACGCAGAACCAGTCCATCGAACTCGAATTCGAAGCCATCTCGCTCGACCAAGCCTATGTGAACTTCAAATCGCTGATCGTGTACTCCGCTCAGGACGCTGGTGAAGAGACCATCAAAAAGATCGCCTTCCGCTTCATCGACGAGAAGAGCTTCATGCAAACCCTCGTCCGCAGCGTTGAAGGCAGCATCCGCTCCTATGTGGCGAACAAAAAGCAGGCTGAAATCCTCGTCCTCCGTTCTGAAATCATCGGTGCGGTGAAGGATCACCTCGAAGAAGCCCTCAACAGTTGGGGCTTCCACCTCCTCGATCTCCAGATCAATGACATCTCCTTCGACGAAGCCATCATGCGCTCCATGTCGCAGGTCGTTTCCAGCAACAACATGAAGATGGCCGCCGAGAACGAAGCCCAGGCCCAATACCTCATCAAAACACGTGCTGCCGAAGCCCGTGCCATCCGCGTCAAAGCCGAGGCCGAAAAAGAAGCCTCCGAACTCAAAGGTGCTGGTAACGCCCGCTTCCGCGAGCAAGTCGCCGAAGGTCTCGCCAACGCCGGCAAAACCATGCAGGCAGGCGATGTGCCTCCTGGCTTCATGCTCTTCACCATGTGGCTCGACGGCATGAAATACATCTCCGAGCACGGCAAAGGCAACGTCATGTTCTTCGACGGCTCCAACGAAGGCATGGAACGCACTATCAAGCAAATGCAGGCGCTCAAGACCCTCGACAAGCGTTCGCTCGAAGGCGCAGCACATTGAGCTGATATAAACACTCGCTTACAGCGCGTTCTGGAAATCCCCATTCATGAAATCAGCTCTGCTAAGCCTTCTTCTTTTCGGCAGCCTCGCCACCTCCGGCTTGGCTGCCGATCAACATGCCGACAACTACAACCTCTGGCTGAACTACGTCGGCGATCATCCGCTCTTCAATTCGCCCTGGGGACTGCATCTCGAGATCCAAAATCGTCGGGAAGACTGGGGAGATGAATGGCAGCAGCTCCTCATCCGGCCTGGCATCAACTATAGCATCAGCCCTACCGTCACCGTGAGCGCGGGCTATGGTTATGTGAAGACCTACCCGTATGGGGAGCTGCCTGTCGCCCATGAGTTCGATGAGCATCGCGCTTGGGAGCAGTTGGTCTATAAAATGAATCTCCTGGGCCTAGAGTGGCAGCATCGCCTGCGTCTGGAACAGCGCTGGATCGAGGAGCAGGACAAGGCTGGGAACACTGCCAACTGGCGCGGCGAAAACCGCTTCCGCTACATGCTGCGCACCAGCATCCCGCTCACCGCAGACAAGAAACTCTATCTCGCCATCTGGGATGAAGTATTCCTGAACTTCGGCGGCAACATCGCCAAGAATCACTTCGATCAAAACCGCGCCTTCATCGGCATCGGACGCAAACTGACCCCGACGACAAGATTGGAGGTAGGGTTCATGGAGCAGACGATCCAACGCCGCGGTGGCGACAAATGGGAAGCCAATCACACCGCCAGCATCTGGCTGATGTCGAACTGGCCTTTCCGCAAGTGATCAAGCCTCCGGTTCGACCAGACGAAGCGGCACTTCCACGACGATGCGCAGGCCATTGGGCTGCACGGTCTGGAGATCAAGCGTGCCGCCACACTCCCGCGCACGAGCCCTCATGCCGATGAGGCCGAGGCTTGCGGGGGACTCTTGACGATCTGGGGAGAGTCCACAGCCATTGTCGATAATGGTGAGGCGCACGATGGCGACCTCGGCTTCGAGCGCGATGATCACTTTCGTGGCGTGAGCGTGACGAGCGATGTTTGTCAGCGCTTCTTGAGCGATGCGGAAAAGGTGTGTCTCAGTCTCGCTTTGCAGACGCCCAGCGAGGTAGGACTCATACTCGATCTTGATCCGCATCCGCTGACCAAATTTCTCGGTGAGCCAACGCAGGCCGGCATCGAGTCCGAAGTCATCGAGAATCACCGGACGCAGCAGTTGGGAAAGCTCCCGTACATTGGCGATGGCTTCATCGACGAGCTGCACGCAGTCGGCGCGTCGTTCGGCCTGATCATCCTGAGTTGTGGAGGTCAGATTTGCTCGCACAGCAGCGAGCGACTGGCCGAGTTCGTCATGCAGCTCGTGGGAGAAGCGGCGCGCGGTTTCCTCCTGCGTTTGCAGCATGTGCCAGGAGACGCGGTTGATCTCATCGGTCTGCCATTCGATACGGCGGATGCTGTGCCGCACGAAGAGGATAGTGCCGATGGCGCATAGCCCCGCCAGAATCATCGAAGAGCCGAGTAGCAGGGCGGATTCATCCGCGAGATCGCGCGACTGCCGCTCGATCTGCTCGTCTGCAAGGCGCAGGTGCTCAGCGCTATCACGCAGCAGGTCGTGGATCAGTCCGACGACCTCGTCATGTCGGCTGAAGAGACTGGCAATGACCGCTTCAGAGATCGGGTCATCCTGATCGAGCGCCGCGCGTGCTTCCGTGGAAAAGGTTCGCACGCTTTGTTCGAGCTGCTGCCAGACCTTGGCCTTCGGAGTCGAGGCGGCATCGACGGCAAGACGAGCGACCGATTGGTCCGCCTCCACCAGCTCCCGCAGCAGAGCGGAGCGGTCAAGAGTTTGCGGTGTGCGAGTGAGTCGGTGCAGCACTTCAGTGAGGGTGTTTTCCTCCACCTGTACTTCATTCAAAAGCCGCGCGATGAGCAACTGCTCCTGTACGAGGCCACCAGCGCTGCGGCGGATGGCGCGACTGTCACGCACCGCCACGAGTCCGGCGATGCCGAGCAGTACGAGCACCATGGCAAAGCCGCCGCTAAGCCCCCACATCACCGTCCGCTGGGTGATGCGGCGCGTGAAAGGAGCAAATCTCTTTTTCATGCGCATGGCGGGTCAGTCGATCAATCCATTGCGAACAGCGAATCGGACCAGCTCGCCGATGCTATGCATGTTCAGCTTCTCCATGATACGCCCACGATGCGCCTCGACGGTGTAAACACTCAGACTCAGCGCGTTGGCGATGTCCTTGTTCGTCTTGCTCTCGGCAATGAGCTGCAGGACTTCACGCTCGCGGGTGGAAAGCAGGTCGATGGGATTCGTGACATGCTTGCGGTAGTCATCGAGCACCGCATCACTGACCTCGGGACTGAGGTAACCCTGACCCACGGCCACAGCGCGCACGGCTTTGAGAAAGTCGGACTCGCTGCTGTCCTTCAAAAGATAGCCCTTGGCTCCAGCACGGAGGATCTCGCGCACATAGACGGAGTCCTTGTGCATGGACAAGGCGAGCACTCGCGTCTTCGGCGAGACCTTGAGCAAGCGCCTCGTGGCCTCAATGCCATTGAGCTCGGGCATGGTGACATCCATCACACAAACATCGGGCTGGAGTTCCTCCGCCTTCTCCACGGCTTCACGTCCATTGGAGACTTCCGCAAGCACCTGCATGTCCCACTGCGCGGCGAGGATCATGCTGAAGCCGCGCCGGACGACGGCGTGATCATCGGCGATCAGGATGGTGGTGAGCTTGGCTGCCATGGATGTATTGACGAAGAGATCAGATGTCTTCCGTCATCATTTTGTCGGTGATACATCACTGGCGACGCGGAAGCCACGGGCCAGCGTGGTTTCATTGGGCGACTCGGTGAAGAAGCGGGTGGTGAGCAAATCATTGCTGCTCTTGAGTGCGAAGTGTCCTCCGCGAACGACCGGGATGTTGAGGTCGGGAAAGTCAGGATGAGCAGGCCAAGCTTCGCCTTTGAATTCACTGGCAGTCCATTCGCTGACGTTGCCAGCCATGTCGTGGATGCCGTATGGACTGACGTCCTCACAGGCACGGCCAGCAGGGGCAAAGAGGTTGTAGCCATCGGTCTTGCCGCCTTTCTTGCCGTTCGCGTCGTAGTCGTCGCCGAGGTTGGCCTTCTCTTTGGCTGGCTTTTCTCCCCAGGGGAAAAGCAAACCCTTCTCCCCACGTGCGGCCTTCTCCCACTCCTCTTCGGTGGGCAGTCTCATGCCGTTCCATTTGGCAAAGGCATACGCGTCCCACCAATCGACCTGCGTGACGGGTGTGTTCAGGCTGATGGGCTGGCCGTTGAAGGTGGCTCCGGCTTTCGCAGCGGCGTAGGTGTCGCTCCACTTCGGCGGGATGTGGGTGGCCTTCGTCTTTGGCTGATCGGGGTGGTCGAAGCTCGTCGCGTTGTTTTTTTTCAAAGCGGCGAGAAAGTCGGCATACTGGCCGATGGTGACCTCATGTCGGCTGATCCAAAAGGCTGGTAAACTGCGACGCTCGTTCTTTTGATATTTAAAGGGTCCGGCTGGGATCTCGACCATGTCTGGAGCGCGCAGCAAGGTGGCGGCGGCGACGGTGGGAGTGGCGGTGCCGGCGAGATTGCCGAGGGCGAAGACGATGCCGATGGAGGCGAGCGCGGAGGCCCACAGCCACCACGGCGTGGCGGCACCGCCGGACTTGCCACCGCCTTCCTCGGCCTCGATGCGGCGCATGATGGAGCGTTCGCGCATGGCCTCGCGCACATCATCGAGTGCGTCCATGAGGCCGGCCCAGTCGAGCGGCTGTTCGCTAAGTTTGGCGATGAGTCCGCGGGCTTTGCCATCGGTGGTGAGCGGTTCGACGAGGGCGATCAGTGCGGCGACCTCCTCCTTCGGATCACGCGAGCGGCTGTCCGCAGGGCGGAAGATGTTCACGATGCTGGCCTGTCCTTGTGGGTCGATGAAAATATCGCGTTCCTCAAGCCGACGATGGTAGCAGCCACGCTCGATGGCGTGGTCCATGGCCTCGGCGACGCCATACAGGAGTTCGGCGACTTTGCGTTCGGAGAGAGTTTCGCCCGCAAGGGTGAATTCTTCGAGATTGCGGCCGCGTGGCAGTTCTCGGGTGTAAAAGATGAGCCCGTTCACGGTGCCCGCTTCATAGAGCGGCGCGATGCGAGTGTGCGTGATGGAGGCTTTCAGGCGCTCGCGTGCTTTGAAGCGGTCCACGACCTCGGCACGATGCAGCAACTCGGGCCGCAAGAGCACGAGGGCCACGGGCCGTTGCACGCTGACCTGAATAGCGCGGTAGGTCTCGGACTCATTTTCATACGAGAGACGCTCCAGCACCTGATACTGACCGAGCATGGTGCCGGACTGCAGTGAGGGAGGTGGAGACTTTTCCGCCACCACGAGCATCTGCGTCGGCGGGTCGATGTTCAGCGCGAGCTGGGCTTTGGCGATGAGCTTCTCCAGCGAGTAGGGCGCGTCGGCGAGCACCGGCCAGCCGCTAATTTTCGCCTCATAGCCAGTGAGGTCATAACGCGTAGTGAAGAGCACATGAGCATTCGGGAAGATGGCCAGTGCGGCGTCCCGCAGGGCGAAGCCGCTGTTCTCCGCATCCATAATTGCCTCCGTGATGAGGAGGTCGAGAAACTTGGCCTTCGCCAGCCAGGCGCGGCCTTCGGCGACGGTGGCGACGGAGGTCACCTGCCATCCCGTTTGCTGAGAGAGCACAGCAGCTCGCTCGCCGCGTGTGGCGGCATTCACATCAAGAAATAGAATCGTCATCAGGGCAGTCGGGGACGGGCCGTCAGTTCGACACAGGAGGCAGCAAAGGGTTCACTCCTGCGCCGGGCACGGTCTGCGGCGTGGGTGAACCAAAGTCCAGGAGGTCGCGCGGCTCGGCGGCGACGTCCTGGAGCTTGTGCTGATAATACAACCGCACGACGTAGCCATGGTATGCACGGCGTCCGTGGGCGGCGATTTCTCCCGGTGTGAGCGCCGGCAGGAAATAGGTGACATTGAGCGGCTCCTCACCGATGCCGCTCCAGTCCACCGGGGGCGAGCCCCAGGCGGACAAGGGTTCATCCGCGATGGTCTGGGCGACTTTTTCGCCATTCACGCGGTCAAAAAAATACACATCGATATCGACCTGGGATGGGTCGATGGCGGCGTTGCCGTTGCGCAGGATGGGGATGCGCAGGACGACCTTCTCGCCATTCACGGCGGAGGGATCTCGGCTGGCGGCACAGGCTCCGAGGGAGAGGATCTTGGGGCCGAAGTCGCCGGAGAAAGCCGGGGCGGTGAGACCTGGCGTGCTGCCGTCGATGTTGAGCTTCCGCTTCGCGAGATCGCCGTAGCCACCGGAGCGTGTCGCATCCATGGCGGCGAGCTGTTTCCAGTGGGAGGTTGCCTTGTCCGGTAGGCTCATCTGCTCGTAGCACTGCGCGGTCTCAGCGATGACTTCCGGGGAGGCAGGGAACTGCAAATCAGCACGCCTGAGCACTTCGAGCGCGCCCTGCATGTCGCCCAGTGAGCGCACCTGCTTCGCGAGGTCCACCATCTCCGCTAGGGTCATGTCTGCGGCGGGGTCGCCAGACTTAGCAGGTGGGCCTAGGGGTTTTGGCGGGGCTTTGGGAGATGGGACGGATGGGACAGGTAGGACGGATGGGGCCGATGAAACGGGCGCGGCGGTGACAGCGGGCGTCATTTGCAGACTGCCGACGGGCGGAGGGGCGAAACCTGATGCCACGGACACCTGCGGTGGCGCAGATACCGCCGGAGCGGCGAGCTGGCCGACCGATGGCGGACTGATGCTCACAGGAGGGGCTGTGAGAACGAACGAAGACATGGCAGGCACCTCAGCAGGTTTCGTGCTCGACTGGGTATTGGCCGTCTGGGGTGTTTCCCCCATGCTGCCAGTCTCCCGCTGCGTGATGGCACGCACCATGAGCCCGGCCTCCGCTGCCATGAGTGTACAGAGGATTCCCAGGGCCACCGCGTTTGCTCGGCCCTGGCTAGCTTGCTGGATGGGTGGGGGGAAGGTAGCCATGCCGTTTGCCGCAGGAAAATCGTATGGTACGGTCCACCCCCAGCAGTGTCAATGCCCCAGACTTCTTCCGCCGAAACAACCAGCCTACCTTCTGCTGGTGGTGAGGCGTGGAAGTCGTTGACTCTCAAGGCTTCTCCGACCGAGGCGGCCTCCGGCCTGGCCCATGAGCCTGGTTTTATCTGGCTGGATAGCGCCGTCCCCGCTTCCGGTGGTGTCTCCATGCTCACGGCACGCCCGACCCAGATTCTAATAGGGAGCATCGACCGCGATTGGGAGCGGGTGGAGGTTCTTTTGAGCCAGGGCCGGACCTCGGGCGGTTTATTTGGCTGGGTTGGATTTGACGGGGAGTTCACGCTTGGCGTCTATCCGCACATGCTGAAGTTTGAGCATGACTTGGGGCGGTGGAGTGAAAACAGCCAGTTCTCAGTTCTCAGTTCTCAGTTGGACTTGGGGGTCTCTAAAACAACGAGCCGAGTGCAGCGAACCGAGAACACTCTTCCATTCGTCCCCCAGGTTTCGAAAGCCGACTACACCGCCGCCGTCCGACGTGCGCAGGCATACATAGCAGCGGGAGACATTTATCAGGTCAATCTCTCCCATCCCTGGCGCGCAGGCTGGCCTGTGGGCAGGGAGTTCCTGCCCTATTACCTGCGTCTGCGTGAGATCTCGCCCGCGCCTCATGCGGCTTGTTTAAATTTGGATGGCACCACGATTATGTCCGCCTCGCCGGAGCTTTTTTTGAAGATGGACGGGCGCACGATCACCACGCGACCGATCAAAGGTACACGGCCTCGTTTCCCCGATGATCCCGCCCGCGATGTTCAGTCCGCCCGCGATCTCCTCGCCTGTGAAAAAGAACGCGCCGAGCTGCTCATGATCACGGATCTCGAGCGCAATGATCTCGGCCAAGTCTGCGAATATGGCAGCGTGCAGACGCCGGACCTGTGGCAGGTGGAGAGCTTCGCGCAGGTCTATCACCTCGTTTCCACCGTCACCGGCACGCTTCGGCCTGGCATAAGCCACGCGGCGGCTTTTCGAGCCTGCTTTCCTGGCGGCAGCATCAGCGGTGCGCCGAAGAAACGCGCGCTCGAAATCATCGCTGAACTCGAAACGCATCCGCGCGGACTTTACACGGGAGCTATCGGCTACTTCGGCTTTGATGGCACGAGCCAGTGGAACATCGCCATCCGCACAGCGGTGCAGCGCGGGAAGGAGATCTCTTTCCACGCTGGCTCCGGCATCGTCGCCGACAGCATCCCTGATCGCGAGTGGGAGGAGACACTGCACAAAGCCAGCGGCATTCTCAGAGCTTGGTCGTGACACGGCACTTGCCATTCTCCCTGCCCACATTCACTCTCGCGCCCACCATGAAACGCCTCGTCCTCTTGACCCTTCTCGCCGCCACCACGCTTTTCACCGCCAGTTGCAAAAGCCCGAAGGGAAATTACAACCGGCTGCAAATGGGCACATCGCGCCCATCGCCGATGCAATAAGGTAGGTCTGAATGTCTTTTCAGCCAACTCCCAAAATCTCGCGAGCCTCGGCCTGACCGGGGGCGGGTCTGCCAAATTCGCTGGCCGTCACACGGGCCAGCGCTGTGAGATGACGCCAGCGGAAGCCCGCACGAGTGCGATGAAACTCGTCATGGCAGGTCTGGTAGTACTTCTCCGCGTGTAAGGCGCCATCTTCGCTGACAGCAAAGCTACGCAAGACAGCGAGCACAGGCTCGGTGGGCAGATTCAGCATTCCCCAACGATGCACGACAGCAGCGGCATGGGACTGGAGATTCCCACGGATCATGGCGTCGAGTTCGGCGAGCAGCTTGCTCTGATCCGTGGCCGTGACCTGACCGATCTGGCGCTTGCTCGGCATTGGCTGCCATTCCAGGAAAGGCTGGTAGCTGCTGTCTCGTGCGATCTGCCAGCCGGCAAGGATGAGGCAGGCGAAGACATTCCTTCCCTGGCTCACGGAGGAAAGATTCCGCCATGCGTGAACCGAGTCGCTGGAATGCACGCCGACCGAGTCACCATGCACGCTGCCGGTGGGCTTGCCGGGAAACTCCCATTCGGGGAGCCTGCCGTGGTCACGAAGCACAAATTGGTTCGCGGCGAGTGACAGTGCTTCGCCGATTTCATGAGGATCAAAACCTTCTGCCAATGCAGCGGCGACAGCGCCCGCAGCCTCCGTTGGCGAACCGCTGAAGATGGTCATCGAGAGTTTTTCCAGCGCGCCATCGTCCATCGTCTTCGTTCCGGGGTCACGACCGATCAGCTTGTGCTCATCGAGCAGTTTCGAGAGCGCTTTCGCATGTTCATCCCACTCAGGTCGGCGTGAGCTTTCTGCGTTCAGGCAGTAGCGCAGGGACATTCGCAGCATCGTCGTCGCATGTTCGCGGCCCACGAGATCCAGCAGATCCCATGCGCGATACGGCAGCACGGTGCGATGCACCTCCGGGTTGTCCTGCACACATTCCAGCAGCGCATTGAAGCCGACTTCCGGGCTCTGTCTCATCAGCGCGGCAAAGGTCGCCTCCGCCTGGGCGGTGTCTTTTTTCTTCACTACATCGTGGAGCTGCTGCGAGGTTGGCTTGTCAGCACTTGCAGCCACTGGATGCAGCACCTCATCGCCACGCCCACCGTTCTCTTGAATGCGATTCGTGTTTCGATACAGCACCTTGAAGACGGGTAAAGCCTGCTGCTTCTCAGGCATCGAGCCTGCCATTTTGAGGGACGGGCTCAGTGCCATGAGCGTGTGGAAGCCGATGTAGTCCTCGCCGCCAAAGGTGCGCGCATTCGCCAGTACCCCAGCGGCCACGAGTTTCTTCAAAGGCGTGCCACCGTTGAGCTTTGCGAGCAGCGCGGGCTGGAGCTTCGCCACGGGCGTCTCCTGCATGAAGCAGACGAGCGGCTCTAGGTCGCCGAAGTTTAAAGCCGCCGGTGCTTCAGCAGCAGCGGCAGAGGTGAGGCCGAGCTCTGCGGCGAGAGCAGGGCCGATGGTGGCTAGCAGTGTGCCTTGGCTGACTTCAGTCAGAAAGCGGCGGCGGGATTGCGGTGCATTCATGGTGACCTCCCTGGTTGGAATTAGGACGAGTGTCTCCAACTCCAACCCGAGGGTCAATACTTTTTGTCAGGCCGCCGGGGTGCCCGCTTACCAGTTAGAGAGATCGTTGTGCAGACGATCCATGGCGCAGGAATGAAGGGCGCGCTCGGGCAGATCAGGGCAGCCGAAGGGGACGACCTCCACCTTGTTGTAGCGCAGTGCAGTGATGCCGTTTATGCCATTGGGATTGAGGACCGACTT
>JBIKIA010000479.1:0-4070 GCA_044361885.1 Prosthecobacter sp.
ACGATGATCCGACGCGTCTTCCTCGATCTCACAGGCCTCCCCCCCACTCCATCCGACTTGTCAGACCTGTCCGACTGGTCTGACGACAAATATGCCGCCCTCGTGGACAGGCTTTTGGCTTCGCCCAACTTCGGTGAGCGCTGGGCACGTCACTGGCTGGACATGGCGCGCTACGCCGACAGCAGCGGCTTCCTTGGCGATGGCCTGCGCCCGAATGCTTACCGTTATCGCGACTGGGTCATCGACGTCATCAACCGCGACCTGCCTTTCGATCAATTCACCATCGATCAAATTGCCGGTGATTTACTGCCCAATGCCACACGAGATCAGGTTGCCGCCACTGGCTTCCATCGCAATGCCGCGCTCAACACGGAAGCGGGTCTCGACAAAGAAGAAGCACGTTTCCAAAACCTCGCTGACCGCGTGAACACCACGGGCCGCGTCTGGATGGGCCTCACCGTCGGCTGTGCGCAGTGTCACACGCACAAATACGATCCCATCACCATCCGCGATTACTACAGCTTCTACGCTTTCTTCGACAACACCGAGGATCGCGACGAGCCGACGTCAAAAGCACCCGCCCTCGCTGAAGTGATCAAAGATCGCCGCCAGACCTATGTCCACATGGCCGGGGACTACACCCGGCGCGGCCCTGATGTCATGCCTGCGAGCCTTTCGTCACTGCCACCGATGAACAAGCCCGCGCAGCCCGAGCCGAACCGCCTTGATCTCGCCAAGTGGCTCGTGTCGCCCAATCATCCGCTCACCAGCCGCGTCGCGGTGAATCAAATCTGGAGCAAGCTCTTCGGCACTGGCCTCGTGCGTACGCCTGATGATTTCGGCACCAGCGGTGAGTCGCCCTCGCATCCCGAATTGCTCGACTGGCTCGCCTCCGAGTTCATGCGCGACGAGTGGAGCCGCAAACGGCTCATCAAGCTCATTGTGATGAGCGACACCTACCGCCAGTCCTCCGCGCATCGCGATGACATCGTCGTGCTTGATCCGCTGAATCGGCTCCTCGCTCGTCAAAACCGTGTTCGCCTTGATGCGGAGATCTTGCGCGACTCCGCACTCGCTGTCAGCGGCTTATTAAAGCCCACCATCGGCGGTCCGAGCTTCCGCCCGCCATTGCCGGAGGACGTGTTCGATGTCGGCCGCTCGTCAAACTGGCAGGCCAGCCCCGGTGACGAAATCTACCGCCGCAGCCTCTACATCATCACTTTGCGCAGCGTACTTTACCCCACGCTCACCACCTTCGACGCACCAGACGCCGCCGATGCCTGCGTGCGCCGCGAACGCTCGAATACACCGCTGCAAGCTCTCGCGATGATGAACGACGGTGTTTTCGTCGAAGCTGCGCAATCACTGGCTCTCCGCGTCATGCGCGAAAGTTCATTAGAAACATCAAAACGCCTCCAGAACCTCTTCCAGCTCGTTTTGAACCGTGCACCGCGTGCGGAAGAGCTTTTGCGTCTGCAATCATTCCACGCGGAGCAAAAGACTCGCGTGCAAAACGGCGGCACGGAAGCACTCAAAGCTCTCGGCTTCATCGAAAAGGCCGTTTCGCCTTCCGAAGCCATCGAAGCAGCCACACTCGTTGCCACCGCACGCGTACTCATGAACCTCGATGAGTTCATCAATCGCGAATAGCGCCGCTGCCACGTCCCGCTGCTGCAACACCTTCTTACCTTCGTCCGTTAGACTTCCAATGCTCACCCTCTTCTCCAAACAGACTGCCAACCGCTATTGCGACGGCCTTTCGCGACGTTCGTTTCTCCGAATCGGCGGACTCGGGCTGGGAGGTTTGAGTTTCCCCGAGCTGCTGCGTGCGGAGTCGGAACTAGGAGTCGGCAAATCGCAGAAGGCACTCATCCTGGTTTACCTGCCGGGCGGGCCGCCGCATCAGGACATGTATGACATCAAGGTGAATGCACCCTCGGAAGTACGCGGACCATTCAAGGCCATCGGCACGAATGTCCCCGGCATCCAGATTAGCGAGCACCTGCCGCGCATGGCAAAGATGGCGGACAAGTTCAGCTTCATTCGCAGCGTCGTGGGTGCAAAGGACCGCCATGAGAGCTTTCAGTGCGTGACAGGCCGCCTCAGCAACAATGCGCCTCCCGGCGGCTGGCCGGAGATCGGCAGCGTGGTGTCGAAGCTCAAAGGCGGAGCGCCCACCGTGCCCAGCTATGCGAATCTCTCGCAGCACATGAAGCACACGCCTTACAACCAAGGACGTCCGAGCTTTCTCGGGGTGGCACACGCGCCCTTCATGCCCTTGGAGCGTGGAAAAGAAGACATGTCGCTCAATGGCGTGACGCTGGAGCGTTTGGGAGATCGTCGAGGTCTGCTCTCTGCTTTTGATTCGTTCCGTCGTGAGACAGATGCTTCCGGCACGATGACGGGCATCGATGTCTTCCGCCAGCAGGCCTACGGCATTCTGACTTCGTCGCAGTTGGTTGATGCGCTCGATCTTTCAAAGGAGTCGCCAAAGATCCGCGAGCGCTATGGCAAAGGCACCGAAAAGATTCAGGGCGATGCCGCACCGCGACTCAATGAGCAATTTCTACTCGCCCGCCGACTCGTCGAGGCCGGTGTGCGTGTCGTGACGCTCAGCTACAGCTTCTGGGACTGGCATGGACAGAACTTCAAGAACGCGCAGGAAAACTTGCCCGACTTTGATCAAGCCATCACCGCGCTCGTGCAGGATTTGCATGAGCGCGGCATGGACAAGGACGTGACCGTTCTCGCCTGGGGCGAGTTTGGCCGCACGCCGCGCGTGAATGACAAAGGCGGACGCGATCACTGGCCGAACGTGTCCTGCGCGTTGCTTGCAGGTGGCGGCATGCAGAATGGCCAAGTCATCGGTGCCACCGACCGCCTCGGAGGCGAGGCCTCGGATCGACCGGTGCACTTCCAGGAGATCTTTGCCACGCTTTACAACAACCTCGGCATCAATCCTCACACCAGCACGGTGTCGGACTTCTCCGGTCGCCCTCATTATCTGGTCGATAACGAATTTCAGTCGATCAAGGAGCTGGCTTGATCACATGTCCCCTTTCGAGCAACACCTCACGCAAACCCGCCGCGATTTCCTCGCGACGAGTTCGTGCGGGCTGGGGACACTCGCTTTGGCATCGTTGCTGAAGCAGGATGGCTTGCTGGCGGAGGATGCGAGTCTTCCGGGGAATCCTCTTTCGACTCGCGTGTCGCATTTCGCGCCGAAGGCGGAACGGTGCATCTTCATCTTCCTCGAAGGCGGGCCGTCGCAGATGGATCTCTTTGATCCGAAGCCGCTGCTGAACAAATACGACGGACAGCCGCTGCCCGACTCGATTGTGGGCAATGCCAAGTTCGCCTTCCTGCAAAAGGAATCAGCTACCGTGATGGGCACGAAGCGTGTCTTCAAAAAGCACGGCCAGTGTGGCATGGAGATCAGCGATCTGCTGCCGCATATCGCGACGTGTGCGGATGACATCGCGCTGATCCGGTCGATGCACACCACGCAGTTCAATCATCTGCCGGGTCAGCTCATGCTGAACTGTGGCGCGGCCTTGCTCGGGCGGCCGAGCGTCGGATCGTGGGTGACGTATGGCCTCGGCAATGCCTCGCAGGAGCTGCCGTCGTATGTCGTGATGGTCAGCAAAGGGCGTGGATTGCCCGGCGGCAGTTCCACATGGTCGAGCGGCTTTTTGCCGTCATCGTATAGTGGCGTGATGTTCCGCAACGGTGCCTCGCCCGTTTTGAATCTGGCAAATCCCGATGGCATCACGCCCGAGATGCAATCCGCGAGCGTTCGTGCGCTGAATGACCTAAACAGGCTTCAGCACAAGCACATCGGTGATCCCGAGATCGCCGCGCGCATCAACAGCTACGAACTCGCCTTCCGCATGCAAAGCTCGGCCCCGGAGCTGGTCGATCTCACCGGCGAATCACAGGCCACGCTCGATGCGTATGGTGTGAATCGCATCGAGCCGCCGATCAAGAGCAACCTCGGCGGCATCGGCAACTACCAGACTTTCTCGCGGCATTGCCTGAACGCGCGACGCATGGTCGAGCGTGGAGTGCGC
>JBIKIA010000023.1:0-20226 GCA_044361885.1 Prosthecobacter sp.
ATGAGCGGGGGTCAGACTAGACGGCGATGGAGCCGGGGCAAGGCGTGGAAACTACTTCCGCTTTGCTTTGGCATCGAGCTCTGCCCAGACCTCTGCCACGGGGCGGTAGCCGTGGTCATTATAGTCGATATGGCTGAGGCGTGGATGCTGGCGCAAAGGGGCGAGCAGTGCGGCGGAGGCGCTGGTGGCGAGACGTTCGAGGGTGGTGACTTGCAGCAGGGGGTGGAAGTCCTTGAGTTGGCGGCAAAGGAGGAGATTGAGCTGTCGTAGCGGCACTCCGGCGAGCGGTGCCAGATCGGTGACGGGAGTTCGGGCTAGGTTCAGAGTCTCCAGCGGCATGGTACGGAGAGGACCGAGGTCTTTGACCTGGCTGGACATGAGGTGGAGGGAGCGCAGAGGCAGGCCCTCCAGGCCGGTGAGGTCGGCGATGGCGGTGTTATTGGCGTAGAGTTCCTGAAGCTGGCGGCTTTTGGCGAGGCTTCGCAGGTTGGTGATGCGGGTGGCGGTGATGTCGAGCCGCTTCAGGGGCATCTGGTCGAGGCCGTCGAGACTGGCGAGCGGGGTGCCATCGACGTGCAGATCCTGGAGGGGTAATCCACGCAGCGGGGTGAGATCCACGACGCGGGTTTTTGTGAGGTCGATGAACCTCAGCGGCATCGCGGAGAGCGGGCTGAGGTCGCTGGTGTCCGTGCCTTCGACATCGAGCCAGGTGAGGGCCATCCCGCGCAGTGGGGAGAGATCCCGGACGCCGCTGCTCTTTGCGCGCAGGGTGACGAGTTTCATACCCTGAAGCGGTTCCGCACTCCACTCGCGGTGGCCGTCCATGTAGAGAATGTCGAGCGGCAGGCCTCGCAGGTGATCCAGTGAGGTGATGGGTGAGCGGTTGGTGTTCAGCGTGATGACTCCGGCGGAGATACCCGCGCCCTCGGTGCCGACGCCGAGTTCTTTGAGGCGCTTTTCCACGAGGGCAAAACGTGCTGCGCCGTCGAGTTGGAGATGCCGGGTGAGACTGAGGGCCTCCCCGCGCGCGCCGACGCTTTCGAGGAACTCCATCAACGGGGTGATGTGCTCTGCTGGGAAAGGCCCCGAACCCTGTTTCGCCAGCGCTTGGAGGGTGGGTTGGATGCTGGCGAGGGATTGATTCGCTGGATCTTGTACAGCAGCGAGGCGGAGCGCCTTGGAGGCCTCTGCAAAACGATCCATGGCGGCGAGTGACCACGCGCGCCGCCAGTAGCCGGATTTCAAACCGGGATCGAGAGCTAGTGCGGCGTCAGTTTTCTCCAAGGCGCTGTCGAAGTGCTGGGCGAGCGACTCACTCTCGGCGAGGGCGAGGAGACGTGGGGCCGTGCGGCGGAGGTCCTCCAGGGCCTGCTCGGCGCGGTTTCGTTCGCCGAGGACCTTGGTCGTGAAGGTGGCGGAGACGATGATGAGAAGCAGCACGCCCGCCGCGACGGCGATGGAAACGGCGCGATGTCGGCGCACAAGGAGCGTGAGCTGCCGCCACCACCCCGCTTCTTCCGCGCTCGTCGCGAAGCCGCCCTGGTACGCGGCGATGTCTTTTTGCAGCGCTTCGACGTTCGGGTAGCGGCGCTCGCGCTTCACCTGCAGCGCCTTCATGACCACGGCGGAGAGGGACTGCGGCACCAGTCCGTTCGGGCAATGCGGGAGTGTTTTGACCTGCGCGACTTCATGGGGCGGCACGGTCTTGCCACTGCGGATGTGATCCAGGATAGTCTCGCTGTCCGGGCCGTCAAAGGCGGGCTGGAGGGTGAGCATCTGGTGCAGGATGGCCCCGAGAGCAAAGATGTCGCTGCGCGCATCCAGCGTCGCCGTTTCGCCGCGAGATTGCTCGGGCGACATGTACTGCGGGGTGCCGAGCAGCACGCCCTCGATCGTGCCGTAGCAGTAGGAAAGATCGCGGCGGGCGCTGGTTACAGCAGTGGGTGCGTCCCGCTCCTTCGCTCCGAGCACACGGGCGAGCCCCCAATCCATGACGAGCACTTCACCGTAGTCGCCGATCATGAGATTCGCGGGCTTCAGATCGCGATGAATGACGCCACGGCTGTGGGCGAAGGCGATGGCATCGCAGACCTTTTGGTAAATGGTCAGCAGCGTGGCGAGAGGGTACGCAGCGACGATGGCAGGCTCACGGTTGGCGAGGCCGTCAATCACGCGCTGGAGCGTGATGCCCTGGACGAGCTTCATCGTGTAAAAGGGCCGGCCCTGCTCATCGAGAGCGAGGTCGTGTACGGGCACGATGTTCGGATGCTGGAGCTGGCCGGTGATCTGTGCCTCTTCGATGAAGCGCAGCCGACTGTTTTCATCATCGCTGCCGAGCATGACCTTCATGGCCACCTGGCGTCGGATGGCTGGCTGCTGGGCACTCATCACCACGCCCATGCCGCCATGGCCGATCTCGCGTCCGGTTTCATAACGCGCACCGCTTTTCAGCTCCTCGGGCATCTCATCGAGACCCTGACCGGTGGCCATGAACATGCCCAGCCGCACCGTTTCAGGGAGCGCATGGGAGTTGGTCGTGGACGGCATGGTTAGAAAGTCCGCCCATCTCAGCGAATCGCCGTGCCAGTGTCAAGCCACCCGACTCAAGGTGCGGCGATCTGAAATCCGAGCACCTGCGTGAGGATTTCCTCGTCGCCGAGAGGTGTCATGATCGTGCGCGGATACTTCGCGGCGAAGGCTTCGAGGATCAGTTGAGCGATTTTTGCCTGCGCGCTGGTGTTCGGGTGGAAGCCATCACCGGCAAAAACGTATTCGGGCCGGGCGTCGGCATCTGCGGCATTGATGAAGGAGTAGCCGCCAATGGTCAGCGGTTGGGTGATCATGGACTTCGTCATTTCATAGACGCCGGGGACAAAGGCGATGCCGCGCTGCTTCGCAAAGAGGGCGAGCTGGGCATTAAGCGAGTCCAGTGCTGCGGTGACGCGCTGCGTTTTCACCGCATCTGTCGGATGCGCGCTCTGGATGTCCGGTGTGCAGCCCACATGCGGCACGGAGACGAGAGCGATGGGGATGGTGCCCTTCACCTTGCGGACGTAATCGACGATCCACTTCAGGTTGTCGCGGATGGGGTTGATGTAGGGGGCGGCGGGCTTGCCGTTGTAAATGGAGGGGTAGTAGCGGTCGATGTCATTGCCGCCGGCAAAGATGACCACGCGCTCGGCGGAGCCTCGGATCTGGCTTTGCAGGTCACGCGTCCACCAGAAGTTCCAGCGATTGTTGAGCTGGCTTTTGATCTGCGCGGTGCTTGAGCCGGGGAAGGCCCAGTTGTGCTCATGACCGAGGATGCGCGGATCGGCGAAACCGCTCCACTTGCCGGTATCGAACCAAGTTCCGCGATGCTGATCCAGGATCTCGATCCAGTTCCGCGAGTCCCAGGCTTCCCGATTGTTGCGGAAGAGGATGGGGAATTCGACCTCGTATTCCTTGGAGAGGCTGTCGCCGATCACGAGGCACTGCTCGGCACGCAGCGTGGCGCTGAGCACGAGAAAGACTGCAAGCTGGGAGAGTTTCATGGCGGTGTGAGACATAGGATACGCTCGAACCATTCACTTCAAGACGCAGAAGTCTGCGCCGCCGTTGCCATCGGGCCAGCTTTGCTTGGGGTTTGCAGAAGTTGGCTTGCATCAAAATGGCCGCTTTGGCAGCATCGCGGCTCTTTCCCATGAAAACCCTCCGCCTCCTCTCCCTCGCCGCCACGGCAGTGCTGCTCAGCCAGTGCGCCAGTTCCGAATCCACCCCCGCCTCGACGGCTGCCGCAGCGCCTGCGCCAGCCGCCTCTGGCGAAGCCGATACCACCCTCACTCCTGGAATGACGAAGGCCGAGGTGCAGGCGAAGTGGGGTGAGCCCTCTTCCACGAAAAAGACCGCCGAGGGTGAAGTCTGGCGCTATGCGAACCAGAACTGGAAACGTCACGTGCCCTACTACGGCACCTTTGCCCATGTGGAGGAGCACTTCGTCCTCTTCGGCGCTGACGGTCGCATGATCAAACAAGGCACCGAAGACTACGGCAACGCCTTCCAGGAGCCCTGGCGCCGTGCGTTCGGCACGAACTGAGCTTTCCCTTTGATAGCTTGGCAAGGACATCGCCCACGGTAAGGGTGGGCGATGTTCGACATTCGCGAAAAGCCCCAGTTAGTTCAGCGCGCCTTCCTCATCGGGGCCTACTTTGACCGTCGCAAGTCCGACGAAGCGAACGAGCTGCTCATCGAACTCAAAGAACTCGTCGAGACACTCGGCATCGAGGTCATCAGCGCGGACCTCATCTTCGCCCGCGAGCACACGGCGCGGCATTTCATCGGCAAGGGTAAGGCTGCCGAGCTGATGGCGAAGGCGCATGAGTTGCAGGCCGATTGCATCATCTTTGACAACGAGATCTCCCCCGGCCAGCAGCGCGCTTGGGAAGGTGAATCGAAGCTCTGCGTCATCGACCGCCACGAGGTCATCCTCGACATCTTCAATATGCGCGCCAAGACCCGCGAGGCGCGCCTCCAGGTCGAGCTGGCCCGCATGGAATACTCCCTGCCACGACTGACCCGCATGTGGGCTCACCTTGACCGTCAGGGCGGTGGCTCCGGTGGCGGAGCCGGTGGTGGTGGAAGTGGTGCCGGTGGCAGCGGCGGAGCAGCGCGTGGTGAAGGTGAAACGCAGCTCGAAGTGGACCGTCGTATGGCTGACAAGCGCCTCGACAAGCTTAAGGCCGAACTCGAAGAGGTGAAAAAACAGCGCGATACCATGCGCAAGGAACGCACCCGCGTCCCAGTGCCCCAGGCCGCCATCGTCGGCTACACGAATGCCGGGAAATCCAGCCTGCTGAACAGGCTCGCGGGTTCCGATGCACTCGTCGAAGACAAACTCTTTGCCACGCTGGACACCACCACACGCCGTCTCGATCTTCCGGACGGTCAGGCCATGCTGCTCACGGACACCGTCGGCTTCATCCGCAATCTGCCGCACGACCTCGTGCAGAGCTTCCGCGCCACGCTGGAGGAGGCCGTGCTCGCCGACTTCCTCATCCATGTCATCGACGCCAGCTCCTCTCAGGCGCTTGAGTTTTATCAAACCACCACCCAGGTGCTGGCGGAACTCGGCGCTGGTGACAAGCGCGTGCTGCTGACGCTGAACAAGATCGACCTCATCGACGACACCCGTCTGATGGAACTCACCCGCCAGTTCCCGGACGCCGTGCCCATCTCCATCCGCACCGGTCAGGGCATCGACGAACTCTTCCATCGCATCCACGACATGCTGATCGACCGCGTCTCGCGCCTCGATCTCTGCATCCCGCTCGACCGCATGGACCTCGTCGCCTTCCTGCACGAGCAGGGCAAAGTGCTCAGCGAAGACTACCAACGCGGTGTCGCCGACATTCAATGCGTGGTGCCGAAACGCTTCGA
Source organism: Prosthecobacter sp. (assembly GCA_044361885.1). Lineage (GTDB taxonomy): Bacteria > Verrucomicrobiota > Verrucomicrobiia > Verrucomicrobiales > Verrucomicrobiaceae > Prosthecobacter. The sequence goes on from JBIKIA010000023.1 coordinate 5,416, forward strand.
AGCGAGGTTCACGCCGTTCGTGGTGGTGCCGAAGAAGAAAAAGAAGTGAGGCTCAAAACCTCGCTTTCGCAAATTCAGCCAGCGCTTTCGCGCGTTCCTGCCAGGTGATCTGGGCGCTGCGGGCGCGGGTTTTTTCCACGGCGGTGGCATAGGCCTGGGGATCGTCGAGGAGGCGCAGGGCTTCGCGGACGAAGGTGTCGTGATCGCCCTCGGGCAGGTAGGTGCCGGCATCGTCGAGCACTTCGCGCACGGAGGGGATGTCTGTCCCGAGCGCGGGGATGCCGTGCGTGAGGTAGTCGAGCGCCTTCACGGGGCAGGTGAGGTAGCGGTTGTAATAAGTATCCGTCAGCATCACGACGCCGAGGCTTGCTCGCTCAGCCAGAGCGGCGTGAAGCGCACTGGGTGGCTGGAAGGGCACGGCTTCGATCCAGTCGCTCAGGCCATGCTTGGCAGCGGCGTCGCGGATGCGTTTGGCGTCTTTTTCATAACCGCCCCAGAACTCGGTGCGCACGCCGTGGGCGGCCAGAGCGATGGCAGCTTGTTGCAAAAAGGCAGCCCCCTTCGGACCGTGCATGTGGCCGACATAGACGACGGTGCGGGCTCGGCGTTTGGCCTCTGGATCGGTGGCTGGCAGGACCTTCGTGCCCAGCGGCTGGGCGATGGTGGCCTGACGTGGAAAGATCTGCTGGTAGCGCTTTTCCATCTCGCGCGTGATGCACACGAGCCCGGAGATGCGCGGCAGGAAGAGCCGCTCCAGCCACTTTTCACGCAGCTCTTTCGCGCGCGGCTTGGTCTCGCGCCAGGAGAGGTCCGCCCAGAGGTCGTGCAGCTCGTAAAAGCCTCGGATGCGTGGACTCCGGCAGAGCCAGGAGAGCTTCGCGAGGAAACCACACTCGCGGGTGAAGACGGCCACATCGTCCTTCTTTGCCAGCTCGCGGATGAGCTTTGCACCGGCGCTGTAAACCGAACCGCTGGCGCTGCCGCCGAAGAGGCCGCTCTTTCTTGGCACGCGATGCACGGTGAAGTTTGGCAGTGGCTCCAGGGCGTAAAAGTCGCGCAGGTCGGAGTCGGTGTCTGAGGGCGCATCGCCAGCACCCAGGCAGAGGTGCGACTCCAGGCCGATGCTCGCGAACGAGTGCGCGTTGTGGACGCTCATGTTCACGATCGGCCCTGGATGCTTCCAGTTGCGCTTGTTGATCCAGACGATGGTCATGTGTGAGTGGAGAACACGGGACAGTGGATGAGGCAATGACGAAATCCGAATGACGAATGACGAATGCCTGCTAATGCCGCCCCATGACCACGTCCACCATCCTCACCTGTCTCGGCATCGGCATCATCGCGGGAGTCGTGGCGGCTCTCTGCGGTGTCGGCGGAGGTGTGGTGATGGTGCCCGCCTTTGTCACGCTGCTGGCGCTGCCGCAAAAGACAGCCGTGGCCACGAGCCTGGCCATCATCATCCCGACGGCTCTCATGGCGACGACGCAGAACGCGAAGAATGGCTTCGTGGACTGGAAGGTGGCGGCCATCACGGCGGTTTCGGCCTCGATCTTCGCCTACTTCGGTGCCGACTGGATGAAGTCGATGGGCAACACGACGCTCACCCGCATCTTCGGCACTGTGCTTGTCATCTTCGGCACGCGGATGCTCTGGCTTGGCAAAGCCTGATCAGGAGTCGCTAACCCCACATCCGGCATCGAGGTAGCTCTGGCGGAGTTGATCGAGGAAAAGCTGCGCATCGTCTTTGGGACCACAGGTCACGGGTTCACCGACGCTGAGCTGAATGCGGATGGGCTCCGTTGGCAGACGCCAGATGGGCCATCCTTTGCTCAAATAGCGGCTGCTCGTCTGCACGATGATCGGCAGGACGGGAGCGCCCGAGTTCCGCGCGATGATCGCCAAGCCGCCGAAGAGCGGATTCATCCGACCATGCTCGGGCCGGGTGCGCGTGCCCTCGGGGAAAAAGAGGATGCGCTCGCCACTGCGCAGCTGCTCGATGCAGTGGCGCAGCATCGGATGCGTCGGTTCATTGGGCACAAAGCCCGCCGCCCGCGCGCCGAAGGTGAGCAGCGGATTGCGCATCAGCGAAGCCTTCAGCACGCAGGCCGCACGATCCACCTCCGCCAGCACAAAGACCGCATCCCAGAGTGCCGGGTGATTCGGGGCGAGGATCACGGGACCGAGATGCGCCTTCACACGCTCAAAGCCGTGGTAGCTCACCTCGATCACCCCGAACCAGCGCAGGATGCCCGCCACGCCCCGGAACATTTGTTTCAAAACAGCCTGCCCCAGTTCCCGACGACGCGGCTGGCATCTCAGCAGGAGCAAAACATTCACCAGCGGCAGCAGCACGAGCGAGCAGACCGACCAGTAGGCCAGCAAAACCAAGCCTGCGGTGACGAAGCGCAGACGATCCGTCCAGGTGGCACGCTGCAAGTGCGATGATGCGCTCGGGGAAGTCACGCAGGATTCCGAGGGTAGTGGGATTGCCGTTTGTCAGACACAGACTTCATCGCTAAGACGCCGTCATTATGTCGCAGCCCGCCGATCTTTTCCAAGCCCTTTCCTCCCTACCTCACGGACCCTCTTTCCGCTTCGTGGATGAGTTGGTGGAGCTGGTGCCTGGCATCTCCGCCACCGCCCGCTGGACGCTGAAAGGTGACGAAGCCTTCCTGGAAGGTCACTTTCCCGGCCAGCCGCTGCTGCCCGGAGTGATCATGATCGAGTCACTCGCCCAGCTCGGCGGCGTGCTCGCGCAAAGCGATCGTGGTGACAACCCGCTGAAAAACGTCCGCCTCACCGCCGTGCGTCAGTTCAAGATCCTCGGCAGCATCCCGCCCGGCCAGACTTTGACCATCCACGCGAAGCGCGATGCCGTCATGCCCGGCCTCGTGCAAATCAGCGGCGAGATCCTCACCGCCGAAGGCACCAAACTCGCCAGTGGCAGCATCGTGCTGAGCGGAGAGGAGTGAGTGCTCACTGAAAGAGCACGATCACCGCGTTGTAGGTCATGTGCAGAAGCACACAGGGCCATAGACGACCGCCTGTTTTGAAAAGCCACGCGTTCACCAGACCGACGGCGAAGACTGGCAGCCAGGCCATCGGCGGATGGTAGATGGCAAAGAAGGCCGCGCTGCCGATCAGGGCTTTCAGGCCTCCCCACTCGCGGTCTAGCGCGCGGTAGAGCAGGCCACGAAAGAAGTACTCCTCTGCGAAAGGCGCCAAACCCACCGCGAGCAGGAACTGCCAGCCGATTTGCTTTTCAAACCCGGCACTGATCTTTGCCAGCTCCTGCATGTACTCTCGGGTGAAGGGCAGGGCCTCCAGCAGCAGGCTGTAAAGCAATGCGCCTCCTGCGAGAGCGATGCCCGCCAGAGCCGCACCGCCACCCAGAACGGAGGCGGGAATCCAGTCGCCACGGCCCGGCCAGAGCCAGATGTCTCGGGCCTTCACCCCGTGGCCGCCCAGGAAGCCGTGCATGATCCACCACGTCAGCAGACCCACTGCGCCATAGACGATGCTGCGCGCCATCCACAGATCGCTGGCGCTCCCGGCGGCGATGGCGATGCCAGAGACGAGGCCCACCACCTCCACCATCGCGGCGATGCCGATCATGGCGTGCATCAGCGTGGGCGCAGGCGGCAGCTTTTCCGACCATGGGTCAAAGAGATGCGGCAGGCGTGCGCGCAGGTTTTGCCACATCGCCGCTGCCGTGAGTGAGGAAAAGACGACCCCGATGATGGCGCTGTGCCAGGCCTGCATGAGCACGCCCGAACCAAAAGCCAAGGTGCCGAGCATGGCCGCCCATTGCCGCCCAGCTGTTGGACGCTCGATCTCACCTGAGGACGAAGGAGCCATCACCAACGTCACGGATTTCTCGGCTAAGCTGTGGCTGAAGACGACCCAGCCGACGGCGACGAGGCCGATGCGCCACGCATCCGCCGGGAAGATGAAAACCGCCGCCGCGAGGGTGATGCCAACGATCCCATTCGCCACGATCCACCAGAGGCGCGCCTTTGCCTTCAGCAGATCCTCCAGTCCGCGCGGCCATGTCAGCGCGATCCACAGCGCGCCGCCTTCCGAGGCCAGCGATCGCGGCCCGAGCACGAGCAGAAAGTAGGTGCCGCAGATGATCGCCAGCCCGCACATGGCATTCCAGTGACTGCCCGCCATCTCCACCACGCCGCGCAAATTGAAGGCCTGAAAGGCACCGATGGTCAGTGGGATGAGCACGACCTGCACGACAGCGCTTTTATCCCGCCAAAACCACAGCAGCTCCTTTCGATACAGCGCATTCCCAGCCAGCCAGCGCGGGCCGAAGTCCGCCTCGAGCATGCGCGGTTGCGTGGGTGCCCCAGCGCCGCCGCTTTGCAGCCCGTGCGCCGTGCCCCACCATGCCAGCCAGCCTGATGCCACACAGATGATGCCCGCCAGCAGCACCCCGGACACGACCACCTGCCAGAGCACCGGCTCAGCGCCCCAGCCGATGACGAGCGCCCGTGCCGGCCACGCAGGCAACCACGTGCTCAGTTCACCCAGTGTGGATACCAGCCACACCTTCAGACTCCGGGCATTCAGCATGAAAAGCGGCAGCATCATCGCCGCGTAACCTGCCCAGGACATGAGCCCGAGCACAGCCCCACGGTTACGCGCGGAGAGCCGCAGCAGTGCGGCGATCTCCAGCGCCTTGTTCAAACACGAAGCCGCGACGGCGAAGGGCAGACCGATCAACAGCGCGCCCACGAGTCCGGCCTTGAGGCCAAAAACCTTGCCCAGCACCACCCACCAGAAGACCGGCGCGGAGAAGTAGATCGGGTTCGCCATCAGCGGGGACAGCATCTCCGCTGCAAAGGCGGCCACGGGTCTCACCGGATGACTCAGGAGCCATTCCCACATCGGATGCCGCCGCCTCTGGATGTCCATCTCCAGGCCCTCACCTTGAAACACGATCATCACCAGCCACCATAGCAGCATGAAGCCGACAAAGGGCCAGTAGGTGGCGGGGATGGTTTGGGGCTTGGCAAGGCTTGAGGTGTCCAATCCCTTCTCGGAAACAAAGCCTGCCAGTCCGTGCTTTTTGTAATGGTCACTAATCCGACGTTTGTTCACCTCATGCTTGCCGCTCAGGCCGCTCTTCCGGTCATAGGCAGCGGAACGTGCAAAGTCATCCAGGGCACTTTCGAAGACGGCTTCCTGCCAGTTGAGATCATTCTGGGCTTTAGGAGACAGGTCGTGGGAGTTTTGTTTGGACTCCACAATCTTCATGCGTTGTGCATCCAGTTTCACCACTCGGCTGAAATTGTATTCTCTGAGAATCACCTTTCCTTCATCCGCCAGTTTCTGAATCTGAGCCGTTTCTAGCGCCCCTGTCAGCATCCAGCCCAGAGACCCGTGCACAAATCCCATCACTAGGGCGACGAAGACCATCGCCAGTCCGCCGAGTGTGTCCGAGCTGCTGCCGGTCTTTCGCCTCATCAGCTCGCCTTGGCGCTTTTGCCTGCCAGCGGCTCGCACACGCGCTGCCTTCCACAGCAGGATTAGCGTGGTCCAATTGCCTGTCGGTGGTGGCAGGTCGCTCTTCATGCGTGGGTGGCTCCGTGCGTCAGCTCGATGAAGACCTCCTCCAGCCCGCGTCCGCCGCAGATGTCTGCGAGACTGCCCGTGCGCACGAGTTTCCCGCGTGCGATCACCGCCACATGGCTGCACAGGCGCTCCACCTGATCCATCAGATGCGTGGAGAAGACGATCGTCGTCCCCGCCGCGGCCAGCTCGCGCATCAGATCAAAGAAGAGCCGTGTGCTTTCCACATCCAGCCCGTTCGTTGGTTCATCCAGCACCAGCAGCGGAGGCTCGTGCAGCAGCGCCAGCATCAGCCCGAGCTTCTTTTTCATCCCGCGTGAGTAGTCATCCGCATACTGATACATCGCCTCCACCATGCCGAGCCGTTTGATCAGCGGCACGAGGCGCAGCATCGACGCTTTGACATCGAGCCCATGCATCCCCGCGCTCAGCTCCAGCACCTCGCGCCCACTGAGGTAGGAGTAAAAGACCGGCTCATCTGGCAGGAAACCCACCAACCGCTTCACCTGCACACGCTCCTCGAAGCAATCATGCCCCGCGATGCTCATCCGCCCCTGCGTCGCTTTCAGAATACCCATGAGCAGGCGAAACAGCGTCGTCTTTCCCGCGCCATTCGGGCCGAGCAACCCGCTGATCTGCCCGCGCGGCAGCATCCAGGACACTTCTTGAAGCGCCGTCTTCTCACCGAATCGCTTCGTGATGTTTTCGATGATGACCAGGGGCTCGGATTCGTCGGGCATGCCTGCGGATGAAATGAAGTTTGCTTCGTCCGCGCGAGCTTTTTCTGTCTGTGCCACTGCCTGCTTGCAGGAATCACACGCGCCTGCCACGTTGCTGGCTCTTACCATGGCCAAGAAAGCAGCATCCCAGAAACCCGAGTCCCTTCACCGCAAACACAGCGCCATCGTCGTCGATGGGGCGGAGCGCGCTGCCAGCCGCGCGATGCTTCATGCGGTCGGATTCAAGCGCGAGGACTTCAAGAAATCGCAGATCGGCATCGCCAGCACCTGGAGCATGGTCACGCCGTGCAACATGCACATCGACCGCCTCGCCAAGGAATCCGCGAAGGGCGTGGATGCAGCTGGTGGCAAGAGCATCATCTTCAACACCATCACCATTTCCGACGGCATCAGCATGGGCACCGAGGGCATGAAATACTCGCTCGTTTCGCGTGAGGTCATCGCGGACTCCATCGAAACCGTGGTCGGTTGCGAAGGCCTGGACGGCTTCGTCGCCATCGGCGGATGTGACAAAAACATGCCGGGCTGCCTCATGGCTATGGCACGGATGAATCGCCCCAGCGTGTTTGTTTATGGCGGCACCATCCTTCCCGGCTGCGTCGGCGTGGAGAAGAAGGACGCGGATATCGTGACCGTCTTTGAAGCCGTCGGCAAGCACGCCAACTGCCTGATCAGCGACAAGGAGTTGCTCGACATCGAAGAGCACTCCATCCCCGGCGAAGGTAGCTGCGGCGGTATGTACACGGCGAATACGATGGCTTCCGCGATTGAAGCTCTCGGCATGTCTTTGCCAAACTCAGGCGCTCAGTCCGCTGTGTCGAACGAGAAGCTGATCGACTGCTTCGACGCTGGCGCTGCGGTCATGAACATGATCAAGCGCGGCATCACGCCTCGCGACATCATGACGAAGGAAGCTTTTGAAAATGCCATCACGCTCATTATCACGCTCGGTGGCAGCACGAACGCCGTTTTGCACCTCATCGCCATGGCGCACAGCGCCGGTGTGAAGCTCGGCATCGAAGACTTCGTGCGCATCGGTAAAAAAACGCCAGTGCTCGCGGACGTGAAGCCCAGCGGCAAATACTTCATGAACGACCTAGTGAAGATCGGCGGCACCGTCCCGCTAATCCGCATTCTGGTGAACGAAGGCCTCATGCACGGCGACTGCCTCACCGTCACCGGCAAGACGATGAAGGAGAACATGAAGAACAGCAAAATCTTCTGGCCGAAAGACCAGCAGATCGTCCGTCCTCTGACCGACCCTATCAAGAAGGACAGCCATCTCGTCATCTTCAAAGGCAACCTCTGCCCTGATGGCGCTGTCGGCAAAATCTCCGGCAAAGAAGGTCTTAAGTTCGAAGGCAAGGCCATCGTGTTCGAGTCCGAAGAAACTGCCCTGCAAGCCATCCTCAATGACAAGGTCAAGAAGGGCCACGTCATCATCGTGCGCATGGAAGGCCCGAAAGGCGGCCCTGGGATGCGCGAGATGCTCTCTCCCACCTCCGCCATCATGGGCAAGGGACTCGGCAAAGACGTCGCCTTCATCACTGACGGACGTTTCAGCGGCGGCAGCCACGGCTTCGTCGTCGGTCACGTCACGCCTGAAGCCTTCGTCGGCGGCCCGATTGCCGTCATCAAGAATGGCGACCCGATCACCATCGACGCCGAGAAGCGCCAGATCACCCTAGGCATCCCCGCCAAGGAACTCAAAGATCGTCTCGCCAAGTGGAAGCAGCCCAAGCCGCGCTACACGCGTGGCGTGCTGGCGAAGTATGCCAAGCTCACGAGCGATGCCAGCCATGGCGCGGTGACGGATTTGTAGAACGAGTTTTCAACTCGTAAACTGGTGGGGAGGGTTTGAAACCCGCCCTTCTTTTTGGGTGAGATACAATCTCACCCCACCAGTGTACGACTTATAAAGTCGTTCTACTTCGCCAGCGCCTCTTCAAACCTCGCGATGAGATCGGCGCTGTCTTCCAGACCGGCAGAGACGCGGATCAGATGTCTTGGCACGCCGCAGCTTTCGGCCCAGTCGAGTTCGTCGTAATGCGCCAGCAAGGTGTAAGGGCTGACGAGGGTGAAATTTGTGCCGAGACTCGGGCCTTTGCAGACGCGGAGGTTGTCGTAGAAGCGTGGGCTGGTGTTGGCGGCGTCTTTCAGCAGGAAGGAGAAGAGGCAGCCATAGCCACCACCTTCACGCCGGATGAACTCGTAACCCGCACCTCCTTGCTCGCGGGCATGCCACACTTTTTCGACTCGCGGATGCGCACGCAGGAAGTCCGCGAGCGCGAGAGCATTTCGGCTCATCGTCTCGGCACGCTGGACGAAGTCGCGGCTGTTTTGCTCCAGTGCCACGGCATCGCCACGCCAGAGGATGTGGTCGGCGTGTTGACTGAGAAAAGCGGAGAACGCGGCGTGATGCGGCGAGGCACGATTCAGGATCACGCTGCCGGCGAGCACGTCGCCTGCGCCGGAGAAGCTCTTCGTAAGGCTCGTGGTCACGACATCGGCCACCTTCAGGGCATCGGCATGAGCCACGGTGGAGATGGTGTCATCGATGATGATTGGCACGCTGGGCTGCGAGGCTGCGCGGATGGCGAGCAGGCGCTCCAGATCCACACAGCGGAGCATGGGATTGCTCGGCGCTTCGCAAAAGATGCCAGCGAGCGGCTCGGACTTCAGCAGCGTGTCGAGCGCTGTGTATTCCTGCTCTTCGATCATCGGCAGGAAGTGCGCGCCATTGCCGAACATCTGCTGGAGCTTCAAAACATCGACGTAGGGGAAGTCGAGCTGCACCGTTTTCCGCTCAGGGAAGAGCGTGGTGAGCATGCGATGCACGGCAAAGTTTGCCGCCATGCCACTGGGGAAGAGGAAGACATCGCTGGGCTGCTGACCGGAGAGTGCGGCCAGCCGTTCGCGGATCGTTTGATTGGCGGCGAGACCTTCGGCCTCCGTCGCGGTGGTCTTGTGCGTGCCGAGGGCATCGCAGGCCTGGCGCGTGCTGACGATCTCACCACAGAAACGCCAGAAGCGGCGTGCTTTGACATAGGCGTCTGCAGGGAAGATGGCGACTCCGAGCCCCTCGTGCCAGCTTGCGGCACGTCCGGTGAAGCCGTCGCGTGCGATGAACTCGACGCAGCGCTCGGCATGAAGCAGTCGCGGGAAGACGAGGCAACGCTCGCCAGCACTGGCGAGATCTTTTTCCGCTGCCGCAAACAACTGGCTCACGGCAGGTGGGCAGCAGAAGCGCGGATAGCCCGAGCGGAACTTCGAGACGATGTCTTGATCGCCCTCCTCATAGCCGATGACATGACGCCACAAGGGCAGACTGACGCTGACGCCGAACTCGTCATCCGGCAGCGCGCTGCCCAGCGAGTCGGCCTGCCAGAGGGGATGGCTCAAAAGGTCGGACATGAAGGTGAAGTGTCCGTTAACCCGACTTCGCGGCGAGGCAAGGCGAGGTTCCATCTTGCCGATGCCTCGGCGGCCTCAGAGCAGCCTTGCCAAAATCGGGCGCAGGCTGTCCACCGTCTCAGCGGGCCATAGCTTCCGATCGGTCATCACCGCGCCTTCCAGAGACCGGTGTTCAGGCCAGTTGGCCTCTTTGGGGATGCGGGGGATGACTCGGGCGATCACCGCTTTTGCCAGCGCGACATTCGCCGCCACATGGGCCATCACGGCATCCACGGTGACGTGCTCCTCGTCTGTCTTCCAGCAGTCGTAGTCCGTGATCATCGCCATGGTCGCCAGGGCGATCTCCGCCTCGCGGGCCAGCTTTGCCTCGGGCAAATTCGTCATACCGATGACATCGAAGCCGAGCTGGCGGTTCGCATTCGACTCCGCCCGAGTCGAGAAAGCTGGGCCATCCATGTTCACATAGGTGCCACCATCATGCACACGGGCTCCAGTGGCCCGGGCTTCCTCCGCCAGCAGCCCACGCAGACCTGGGCTGATCGGATCGGCAAAGGCCACATGGCCCACGATCCCACGCCCGAAGAACGTGTGATGCTCGCGGCGGCTCGTGCGGTCGAAAAACTGATCCGGCAGCAGCACATCACGCGGGTGATACTCCTCCTTCAGGCTGCCCACGGCGGTGACGGCGATGATCCAGCGCACGTTCAGCGAGCGCAGCGCCCAGATATTCGCGCGATGATTCAGCTCCGTCGGCAGGATGCGGTGTCCTTTGCCATGGCGGGGAAGGAAATACACCCGACGCCCGGCATACAGACCCGTCACCAGTTTATCCGAAGGGGGGCCAAAAGGCGTCTCCACCGTGATCTCCTCCCGCTCCTCGAAGCCCTCCAGATCGTAAAGTCCGGAGCCGCCGATGATGCCGATGGAAGGGGGAAGGTCTGTCATGCCAGCGAGGCTAGACCTTGTCTCGAAACGTCTCCAGCTTTTCCTTCATTCGTGACAACTCTGTTTCCATCTCGGCGATCTTTTTCTCCAGTCCGGCGCAGTACTTCTTCGGGTTCCGCTGCTGGAGCCGCTCGAAGAGATTAAAGGCCAGCATGAGCTGCCAGACACGGCTTTGCAGCGTGCGCAGGCGATAGGCACGCAGCAGCTTGCCAGCGCGGAGGAAACGCAGCGCGCTGAGCACCCGCAGGAAGGCCACGAGCGGCAGGAGGATGATCGCCAGATTGATCCAGTGCTTCTGGCAGTAGAGGAGCTTCTGCGGCGTGGCGGAGATCATCCAGAGAAACTCCGCCGCGAAACCGATCCAGATCAGACTCGTCGCCAGATGCACCGCCGTGGCCAGTCGCGGTCGGGTTTCCAAAGCCTCGCCTGCGCCCAGCTCCACGCCGAGCACGGGCAGGACGAGCAATGTCAGCACCAGCATGGGTACGGCGAGTTTGCCCTCCAGCTTGGCTGAAGTGGTGGGACCTGTCGCGCGCCAGCCGACGCCGGGAATCCACAGCCAGCCATCCGGCGTGCTCGTGGCCGTGGTCATGCGCAGCGGTGGGATGAGCATGGTCAGCACCAGCCGCCGCAGCCGCGCCCGCCAGGCATCTTTGGCAAAAAACAAACCCACCACCGCCTCCAGCCCGATGCCGCTCCACAGCACCAGCAACGCCCAACGATGCCATGGATGCGTCTGCAGCATCTCACGAAAAGCCTCTCCACTGTCCCCATGCGGCAGGATCACGCCTACCAAGACCAAGAACGCCATCGCCAGCAAGAGCATCAGCCCATGACGCAGTGTGCCACCCGTCGGCGGGGCGTGGAGAGAGGCGTCGGGAGCGGTCATGACGGCTCGGATTGTACAGGCCGATGCGCATTTGCAAAGCGGCCACTTTCCCCCATCTTCGCGCCCCTTTTATGCCCGAACTCGAAAAGACCTACACGCCAGCCGACGTCGAAGCCCGCTGGTATCAGCGCTGGCTGGATGACAAATGCTTTGAAGCCGATCCCGCCCGCGTCAGCGAGAAGCGCCCGGCTTACTCCATCGTCATCCCACCGCCGAACGTCACGGGCGTGCTGCACATGGGGCATGTGCTGAACAACACCATCCAGGACATCCTCTGTCGCCGTGCCCGTATGCTCGGGAAAGAAGTGCTCTGGCTGCCCGGCACCGATCACGCGGGTCTCGCCACGCAGAACGTGGTGGAGAAGACGCTGAAAAAGCAGGGCGTCATCAAGCACCGCGACGACCTCGGTCGTGAAAAGCTCATCGAGAAAATCTGGGAGTGGAAGGGCACACAGGGCGACATCATCATCGAGCAGCTCAAGAAGCTCGGCTCCTCCTGCGACTGGAGCCGCCAGCGCTTCACCTTTGATCCCGACTACAACGCCTGCGTCATGCGCGTGTTCGTCGATCTCTACAAAAAGGGCCTCATCTACCGTGGCAAGCGCATGGTGAACTGGTGCCCGTCCTCCCTCACCGCGCTCAGCGATGAGGAGGTCGTCATGAAGGCGCAAAACGCCATCATGTATCACTTCAAAGTCGAGGTCGTCGAGGAACCCGGCACCTGGCTCACCATCGCCACCACGCGTCCTGAAGTGATCCCGGGCGACCAGGCCATCGCCGTGAATCCGAAGGATGAGCGCTATGCGCATCTCATCGGCAAACACGTGCGCCGTCCGCTGCCGGTGGAAGATCAAGCGCTGCTGCCGATCATCGCCGACGAGCATGTCGATTTCACCTTCGGCACCGGCGTGCTGAAAGTGACGCCCGCGCATGACAAGGCCGACTTTGAGATCGCTCAGCGTCACAACCTGACCGCCGTCGATGTCATGCACCCGAACGGAATGCTCAACGAGCTCGCAGGCAAGGACCTCGCCGGCATGGAGCGCTTCGCCGCCCGCAAACGCGCCGCCGAGTTGCTCGCGGAAATTGGGAGCCTCGTCAAAGAAGAGCCGTATCAGAACAACCTCGGCTACTCCGAGCGTGCCGACGTGCCGATCGAGAGCCGCCTGAGCGAGCAGTGGTTCCTCAAATACCCGAGCGTGAAGGAAAGCCAGGCCGTCGTGGCCAATGGCGAGATGAAATTCCACCCCGACCGCTGGGCGAAGGTATATGACCACTGGATGACCGGCCTGCAGGACTGGTGCATCAGCCGCCAGGTCTGGTGGGGGCATCGGATTCCGGTGTGGAGCAAGGTTATGTCATCAGATGAAGTTAGAACCCTTCAAAAGGGGTCCTTACTGCTGCATGTCGATGACGAAGATAATATTACGGGTTCTACAATCTCATTCTCAGAGGTCGAAGGAGAGGAATCCTTCATTAGCGCAGAGAGTATAAATGAGGGCGATGATTACTTGGTGAATGTTGCCACCACTTCACAAAAGGAGATCAACAAGCTCACTGAGCACGGCTTCACCCAAGACCCCGACGTCCTCGACACCTGGTTCAGTTCCTGGCTGTGGCCGTTTGCGACGATGGGATGGCCGGAGAAGACCTCCACGTTGAAGGCCTTCTACCCCACGACCGATCTCGTCACGGGGCCGGACATCATCTTCTTCTGGGTCGCCCGCATGATCATGGCGGGCTTCGAGTGGATGGGCGAGCTGCCGTTTAAGAACGTCTATTTCACCGGCATCATCCGCGACAAGCAGGGCCGTAAGATGTCCAAGTCGCTCGGCAATTCGCCCGATCCGCTGGAGCTGATCGCCAGCTACAGCGCGGATGCGTTGCGCTTTGGCATCATGCGCAGTGCCCCGCTCGGTCAGGACATCTGCTTCGACGAAAAGAACGTCGAGCTCGGCCGCAACTTCTGCACCAAGCTCTGGAACGCCGCCCGTTTCCGCCAGATGCAAGGCGGTGCCGTCGAGACGGAGATCAGCGCCGCGCTGCTCAGCAGCGACGACAAGTGGCTCCTCCTGCGCCTTAACACCGCCATCGTCGAAGTCAGCACCGCTTTGGAAGAATACCGCTTCAGCGACGCCACCGCCACGCTCTACCGCTTCTTCTGGAGCGAGTACTGCGACTGGTACATCGAAGCCTCCAAAGCCGTGCTGCAAGGCAGCGACGAGAAGCGCAAAGCCAACACGTTGGCGGTCATCGACTTCGTGCTCGGCCACACGCTGCGTCTCTTCCATCCCTTCATGCCCTTCATCACCGAAGAGCTGTGGCACGGCATGGGTTTTAACACCGACCTTCCCGAAAACCAAGGTGGCAAGAGCATCATGTTCGCCCCCTGGCCGAAGCCGCTGGATGAAGACGAACTCGCCCACTTCGGCATCCTCCCCGAGGACGAAAAGACCGCGAACGACAAATACGAAGCCGTCAATTTGGGCCGTGGCCTGAAGAGCACTTTTAACATCAACAAGCGCGTCCGTTTCGTGCTCAAGCCGAGCCAGGAACTGCCCGACCACGAGATCGAAGTCCTGCGCATCCTGCTGAACGCCGAGCCTCTCGATGTCGATGCGAACTACGTCCCGACCAAAGGCACGCCAAGCGCCCTGACCCCGCTGGGCACCATCTTCCTCCCGCTCGATGGCCTCATCGACGTGGAAGCCGAGCGCGCCCGCGTCAGCAAGGAGATCGCCAAAGTCGAATCCGAGCTGGAAAAAGTCACCGCCAAGCTCGCCGACACGAACTTCACCTCCAAAGTCCCTCAGAAGGTGCTCGACGAGCATCAACTGCGGAAGACCGACTGGCAGGAGAAGCTGGCGAAGCTCAAAGAGATGATGGCGGCGCTGGGTTAAACCAGCGGCGGCTTATTCCACGATCTCGTGTTTCCCCTCGTTCACGGCGACGGCCTTCAAGCCGCTGCCCGTGATTCGATTTGCCTTCACGACTTGCCCTTCGCCGGAGAGGCTGATGCCGTTCCTGCCGCTGCCCGTGATCTCGTTCTGAACCACCGTGTTCCCTTTGGTGCCGGTGGAGATTTGCACGGCATTGCCCTTCGTGGTCTCAAACAGGTTCTGCGCGATGATGTTGCCTTCGTTGAGCCCCGGCTGCTTGCACCAGCGCCAGAGATGGATGCCCGTGCCGCAGTCTCGAAACTCGTTCCCGGCCACGAGGCAACTCGTCGCATCGTTCAGCTCC